>JAWOHI010000187.1:0-3362 GCA_046485255.1 Bacteroidales bacterium | reverse complement strand
GTTTCGATGGGCATTCTGAGTGGGCCATCCCGCCTCCTTTATTGCCGGGACCAGCCGATCCCGTCGTCCTCCTGCAAACCTGGCGTTGTTGATGAGTGATTTCCTGCTCCGGAAGTTCCGGACTATTCAGGTTATATCACTTTTAAAACATTCAACATGCCAATTAAAACAATTCTTACCATACTATTCGCCATTTGCCCGCTGCTCTTGCCGGCACAGATGGTGAGCGGCACCGTTTACGAACAGAGCGGAGCCCAGAAAACAACCCTGCCGACGGTCAACGTCCATTGGGCTGGTTCCCAGATCGGGACCACCACCGATGCAACCGGAAAATTTGAGCTATACAAGCCGACAAAGTATAAACATTTGGTTTTCAGTTTTGTGGGTTATGTTTCAGATACCGTGACCGTGGAAAGCCCCGTCTCTGACCTCGAAGTGGTCCTGAAGGCTGGATCCGCCATAGATGAGGTCAGGATTATTCAGCGCTCCCCCGGGACGATCCTCGACCGGCTTGATCCGATCCAGACGGAGAAGATCACCTACGCCGAACTGTGCAAGGCGGCCTGCTGCAACCTCTCAGAGAGCTTCAATACCAACGCCTCGGTGGATGCCTATTACTCCAATGCCGTCACCGGGGCCAGGCAGATTCGCCTCCTGGGCCTCGATGGTACCTATGTCCAACTCCTGACTGAAAACATACCGAATATGAGAGGGATCGCCACCTCCTATGGCCTGGCCTACATTCCGGGGCCCTGGATGGAGGCAATAATGGTTTCAAAGGGAACCTCCTCGGTCAAGAACGGGTATGAATCGATTGCGGGCCAGATCAACGTGGAGTACCTGAAGCCTAATGAGGCCGACAAGCTCCTGTTGAACCTCTTCCTGAGCGATGCCGGACGTTCCGAGGCGAACGTGGTGGCCTCGCACAACTTCAATGCGAAACTCAGTACGCTCGTTCTGGGCCATTTCAGCAACGATTTCATCAAGGAAGACCATAACCACGACGGCTTCCTCGATGAGCCGCTCTATACCCAGTATAACTTCCTGAACCGTTGGTACTATGCCGATAATCACATCCGGATGCACGCCGGATGGAAACTGCTGCGGGAGGACCGCTCCTCCGGTCAGATCGACTATTCTAAAGGCCAGCCAAGGGACATCGATCACCCCTATGGAATCGGCATTGCCACCAACCGGGCGGAGGCGTTCCTTAAGCTGGGCTATGTTTTTAATAATGACCTCAATTCCAGTTTTGGGAGCATCAACTCCTTCTCCTACCACGACCAGGAGTCGTTTTATGGGATACGCTCCTATTATGGTGATCAGTTCAATTATTACCTCAACCTGATGTACCAGACCGACCTGGTCAATGAAAGGCATAACCTCACCAGCGGTTTCAGCCTGAACCTCGATCAATTTGACGAGCGGCTGGACGGGATCGAATCCGCCCGCCGGGAGGTGGTGCCCGGAATCTATACCGAGTATAACTTCAAGCCTTCGGAGCATTTTACCCTCCTGGCCGGTTTACGCCTGGATCATCACAACCTGTTCGGACTGATGTTCACCCCGAGGATCCACACCCGCTTCGACATTGAAGGTCATACCCAGTTCCGCCTATCTGCTGGAAAAGGCTACCGCTCTCCGCTAATCCTGGCCGAAAACAACCATTTCCTGGCCAACTCCAGGGAGATCATCATTTCCGAAGATATTCGCCAGGAAGAGGCCTGGAACTTCGGAGCAAGCATTACCCATTTTGTGCCCCTCGGGGTACAGCCGATGGCCATCTCCCTTGAGGCCTACCGGACCCAGTTCGTGGAGCAGGTGGTGGTTGACCTCGACTCCGATGTCAACCAGGTCCGGTTCTATAACCTCAACGGAACCTCTTTCTCCAATAACCTGCAGGCCGAAGTGACCGCCCAGTTCTTGAAAGGGTTCGAAACAAAGTTGGCCTTCCGCTATTCAGACGTTCGTTATACCATCGGCGAGCAACTGATGGTCAAGCCGTTGGTGAGCAAGTACAAGGGGCTTTTCGTGGCCTCTTACCAGACCCCGCTCAAGAAATGGCAGTTCGACCTGACTCTCCAGCTTAACGGACCCGGCCGGATACCATCAACCGCCGCCAATCCCGAACCTTATCGGATGGAGGACTCCTTTGATCCCTATGGAATCATCAATGCACAGATTACCAAGTATTTCAGGACCTGGGAGATCTATCTGGGGGTGGAGAACCTGACCAACTACCGGCAGATGCACTCGGTCATCGCCGGCAATGAACCATTTGGCGACTATTTCGATTCATCCCTCATTTGGGGGCCCCTCCACGGCCGGAAGCTCTACGTCGGCTTCCGTTTCCGAATCGAAAACCCCGAGGAGTAGATATCAAGCTCAAAATGAATATTAGCAATCAAAAAAAATGAAGATGAAAAAGATCTTAAACATCCTGACCGCCGTTATCCTGCTTTTCGCCTTTGCAGCCAATGGCGAGGCTCTGGCCCAGGAAAAGAAGAAAAAGGACAAAACCGAAACAATGAAGGTTTGGGTCTCAATGACCTGCGAAAATTGCAAGGCCAAGGTGGAGAAAAACATCGCCTTCGAGAAAGGGGTAACCGGGCTCGAGGCCGACCTGCCAACCAAAACCGTGACCATTACCTACCGGGCCGACAAGACGTCGCCCGAGAAGCTCGACAAGGCCCTGCAAAAACTCGGCTTCAAGACCGAGTTGCTCGATGAAAAATAAGTGATTGTAAATCTTATTGTTGAATAGGCTGGCCGGTAGGCCGGCCTATTTTTTTTGTGGATTATTTGTACGTTTCAATGAAATGTTATAATTATGCACCGAAAATGTAAAAATATACAGAATGGATCGCAACACGAGACAAGAAGCCGTTGCCCTCATCCTCCGGGAAGAGTGGATAAGAAATCAGGAGGAGCTTCAGAAATCCCTGGAAAAGAAAGGGTTCGAAGTAACACAGGCAACTTTGTCAAGAGATTTAAGGCAACTGCACGTCATGAAGATTTTGGACCCAGTGAGAGGGTCACGGTATATTCTTCCGGAGGATAAAGACCTGCGAGAGGCGATGACACGCTTACCCGATCATCTGGACGGGGTCTTGTCGATCGAGTTCTCCGGGCAGTTCGGGGTGATCAGGACCCTCCCCGGATTTGCCAATGGGGTGGCTTTTACAATAGATTATCAGCAGATTACCGAAATAATGGGAACTATTGCAGGGGATGACACGATCCTGGTAATCTTGAAAGATGGGGTTACCAAGAACCTCATTGCCGGCATCCTGAGCAGCCGGTTCCCCGGAATATCAGCGAAAATAGTTGGCTGAACTTACTAATTACATTATTTATAAGAG
>JAWOHI010000171.1:0-11207 GCA_046485255.1 Bacteroidales bacterium | reverse complement strand
TTTCTACTGGGAGTTCACCAAGGGAAGGCTCTATTATATGCTGTCTGTCAGCCGCTCAGCCTCCTTCTTCAGCGAATACGTCGACGAAGAGCGGTTCATCATCGAACAGGAGCTCAACCTGACCCCCGGGGAACGCAATGAACTTTTCAGGCTCCTCGAGATCAACTACCTGCCCGATAATCGCCACTACTGGTACGATTTCTTCAAGGATAACTGCTCCACCAGGATCCGCGACATCGTGGCGGAGGCCACGGAAAACCGGTATCAATGGCCGGACGAACCCGATAATCCACTGACATTCAGACAGCTATTAAAACCGTATGTAGCCAACCGCCATTGGGAGCGCCTGGGAATGTTCCTTCTGCTTTCAAGGGGTGCCGATCAGAAGGCGACCCTGTCAGATTATATGTTCCTGCCCGACCATCTCTACTGGTCGTTCGACCAGGCCAGGACGGCCGACGGAAGGCCTTTGGTGGCAGCGGAGCGGAACCTGTTTCTGCCCGGGCGCGACCGGATGGCCGAAAAGAGTTTCAACTGGCCACTGTTAATATTCAGCCTGCTTCTCTTAATCTCCATCTGGGTAATGGTTTCACGACACCATAAGAAAAGGGTTGTCAAGCTTTTTGACAGCTTGATCTACCTGATTACCGGATGCATTGGCTTGCTCCTGGCCTTTATGTGGTTTTTCACCGAACACTGGACGTGCAAAGCCAACGTGGAGCTGTTCTGGGCCAACCCCCTGAATCTGATCCCGCTGATCCTGATTTGGCTACCTGCCGCCAGGAAGGTGCTCACCGCGTATGCCCGAGTTATGCTGGCCATTACCGTGATCGTTTTGGTCACCTTGCCGCTCTGGCACCAGCGGGTCTCCGTGGAAGCGATCGTTATCGGGCTGCTGACACTCACAGCCTGGTACCGCGCTTCGGGCCTTATGAAGACCGCTGACCGCCAGCCATAAGATCAGGCTAACCAGCAAGGGCTCCATACGCTTCCACCTGTTCCTTTTCGGCGATCCCCGCCAGTTCGTCAAGGATATCAGCAATCTCGCCCGATATCAGGTAGAGCGCTTCCGAATTGGCCCTTTTTGCCACCATATCCGTGAATGCCAGGTTGCCCCTCTTCCGGAAGTTGAGCCGCACAGCTGTCGTTTTCCAGGCAAGCCACCCGGGTGCTTCAAAATTCCAGGAGCGCCCGCTCTGCGACAGGTCATCCAGCAACCCGGTCAGGGTTTCGAAACTGCACGAACAGCCCGACCCCTCCCCTTCATCAACCTGAACCCCTAGAATCAGCTCTTTCTGATTCTCAATCACGAGGGTCAGAGTCATTCCGCTCCATTTGGCAACCGGGATCCTGATTCCGTAAAACCCGGGCAAGTCTGCATTATCGTGGAAGCTCGAAATCCGGGCATCAAGCATCCTGAAATCGATCCGCCGCCCCAGGCTCTCCCATTCGGGTTTGAAGTTATAGCCGGCAGCCATCTTGAAGATCGAGATCCAGAACATTTTTTCGGTGCTTTTTAGTTGTTCTTTCATTGTTTCATCTTTTTGTTGGTTCAAAGGAACCTGGCCACAACGTAACCTATTTACGTTCTCACTTTTTTTATATTTAGATGCAGATTTCATCCCGAAAAGGAAAAAAATGGCCCTGAATAAGTATGCCGCCATCCGTTACAGGATCATCGACCAGTGCATCCGGAGCCGTTCGAGGCCCTTCCCTTCTAAGGAGGACCTCCGAAGTGCCTGTGAAGAAGCTCTTTACGGCACTACCGACGGCAGGAACATTTCGCTCTCAACAATCGACAAGGACCTCTGGGCCCTGAAAAATGAGTCGGCTCTCGGCTATGCCCCGATCGCCTTTGACAGGCAGGAGAACGGCTACTTCTATACCGAACCCGGATTCAGCCTCAATCTCCCGCTAACCCAGGATGATATTGGAATGATCCGGCTGGCAATGCGAACCCTGACCCACTTCAGGGAGAGCCGTCTCTTCCAGGACCTGGAGGCGGCTGTCAACAAGATCGAGGGGAGGATACTGGTGGCCGGCCATCTGACGGAATCGGGACTGGAGAATGTGATTCAATTTGAATCGGTGACAGCCAAGAAAGGTCACGAGTTGCTCCCCGTGCTAATCGATGCCATCCGGCAGCAGAAGGAGATCGAGTTTAGCTATACGCCCCACGTGGATGGGATAGCCAGGAGGTACACCTACCACCCTTACCTGCTCAAGGAACACAAGAATATCTGGTACCTGGTCGGGAAGGAGATGGATAACGGAATCATCCGGACCCTCGGACTCGACCGGATGGAGGGGATCAGGTTAACGGGTTCCGAGTTCGTAAAGGATCCCGGGTTCGATCCGCTTCAATTCTTCCGGTACAGCTTCGGAATTGGAACCTATACCGGGGTGCCCGAGGAGATAATCATCCGGTTCGATGCGGTGCAATCGCGATACATCCTGTCCAACCCGATGCATTCGAGCCAGGAGATCATTGAAGAGAGCGACGATGGGGTCAGGATCAGGCTGTTTGTCATTCCTACTGATGATCTGAAGATGCAGATCCTAAGCTATGGCAACAAAGCATTGGTTGAGTCTCCAGCCTGGCTAAGGGAGGAGGTTGCCGCCATCCTGGGCCGCGCGGCAGGCCGGTATCGATAGGCCTATTCGACCGTCACCAGCCTGGCTTTCTGTGCAATCAGTCCGCCGGTGTCCCTGACCTGAACCTTAACGATTTAGGTTCCCGGCTGGTCAAACTTGCGGTTGGCCGTCTTGACAGTTGTAAAGTCAGTATCCCAGACATCATCGTTGTCCCAATCCCAACGCACTTCAAGGTCCTCCAAGCTGTCCTCCAGGTCGGAGCTGATGGAGGCGTCAAAAAGGAAGGAGGTTTCGACCGTCCCCACCGGAGGAGTTATGGTGAAATCGGCCTTGGGTGGCGTATTGGGATTAGTCACCAGCACGGTGCGCGGGAATGTGCTTGCAAATCCCTCTGTATCACTTACTTCAAGCATTACGCGATACTCTCCGGCGATCTCAAAACGTTTGGTAATGGTCTTTTCATATCGATATTCGGTATCCCAGATGCCATCGTTGTTCCAGTCCCAACGCACCTGCAGGAGGTCAAGAGAATCCTCCGTGTCGGACGAAAGGGAGGCGTCGAACCGGAAAACGGTTTCAATCGTGCCGGATTCGGGGGTGACCGTAAAGAAAGCGGTAGGCTTGATGTTGGCCGGGGCAACCCTGACCAATTTGGACGTGGAGCCGGTTAGCCCTTCCGTATCCTTCACCTCCAGCTTGGCCACGTAATTGCCAGGCTCCGAATAGATCCAGACTGCGAACTTGGTGGTACTGAACTGGGTATCCCAGGTGCCGTCTCCATCGAAGTCCCAGCGGACCTTGAGCATTTCTGCCAGGTCATCGGCATCCCACGAGCCTGAAGCATCAAACATAAAAAAGTTGGTGGTACGACCGCTTTCCGGGGTAACGGTAAAGAAGGCCGTCGGGGCGGAATGGGACAATTCAACGGTGAGTGACCTTGTGGACCGTGCGGTGAGCCCGCCTTCATCCCTGACCTCCAGGATCACCTGATAGATCCCCGGAACTGGAAATACCTGGAAGATGGTCTTGTTGGTCGAGAATTCGGTATCGTAATGGTTGTCCCCATTAAAATCCCACCGTACTTCAAGGTTGTCGGTACTGGTTTCCAAATCGGCACACTCCGAAGCGTCGAATTCAAAATTGGTGGTGGTCAATCCTCCGGGTGGGGTAATTTTGAATGTTGCGATCGGAGGGGTGTTGTTATGGATGCCGTTTTGCACCGTCCGGTACAGGGTGGTCTCTCCCGCAGGTAGGATGACTGGCTGAATGTCGCCGAGTGCACTGCCGACCTTTATAGCCGAGGCGTTGGTAAAGATCCGCTTTTCCCGCTGCCATTCGGGGAGTTCAATGAAATTATGCAATTCCACCCCGGACTCCTGAATAAACCGTTGTGCCGGCTCACCCGAGAAGAGCGGCGTGACGCTTCGGGAGAAATATAAATGGACCAAATGGTCGGATAATCTGGGAGAAAGCACCGTATCGAAGCTGACCAGATATTCGCCAATCCGGTGGTTGATCTTCCACCCCTCCCAGAAAGAGAACTGCGACTGCAGCTCTCCCTTTTCCTTGATAGAAAAGTCCAGGATGACAATGGTATCACGGATAAAATGAACCTCAAAGCCAATATGGTGGTCCACCTGGTAATAAATGGGCATTGGACCTTCGAAAAAAGGACCAAAAATCCTGGAGGATACGCGGACACTGTCTTTCCCGTCGATTGAGCCGAACGTAGTCAGCCTGACGACCGCTTCGAACTCCTGCTCGTAGGCCATATCCATTTCGAACCGTCTAAGGTGGTTGCCTGTGGTTTGGTTGATCATCAGGCTCTGGTCAAATCTCTCCCGGGCAAACAATTTCCCCTGCTGGAAGTTGATCATCAAAGGCTTTTCACCGACCATCCCGGTGAAAAAGGCATACTGGTTCAGCATTAGGGTATCTCCGGCCCAGGATGAGCCCTCCAGCCGGGTTAATTGAGCCGGGGCCTGCTCAGCCAAGCTGTTCTTCAGGTTGACTGATGTGAAAAGCTGGTCTATCCCTGCGGGCTGGTAGCGAATCAGGAGGGTTTCCTGGTTCGCGACGGTTGAGACGACTCGCCCGAAGATGCCAAATGATCCGGGGTAGAGGAAGTAATCGCCGGCCCGCAGGCCTGGAACGGTTCCGTTCACCGCAAACAGCACCTGGCCGCTCGACTTGACCGGATTGGTCAGCGAAAGCGTGTCGAGGATCACTGTATTCTGGTCGATCACGGTGCTGATCGATGCCATATCCATCTCCTCGTCAATGACCTGGTCGCGCTGGCAGGAAATAGTTAAAATTCCCGCCAGGGCTATCAAACCAATATACCGGAACCTGATCATAAGCAACATTTCACAAGGCAAAATTAACGAAGATGAATCAGAATACGGGCCCTTTGATTCATTTTCAGGTCACCATCGGTTCTGATTTCATCGAAACTGTTGTCGCGGTCCTCCCTCCTGCAATAGATCCAGTAGGGGGCCTCATTCAGGTCGATGAACAAAGTCTTACCCTCCGCTCCGGTCTGCCTCCAGGCCTGAACCGGGTTTTCCAGCTGCTGCCAATCCTCCCGGGAGGCAAAGAGGGCCACATAAACATCCGGGAGCGGGGCCTGGTCCTGGTCAAGGACCGTGACCTCCAGTTGAGGGAGGTTATCGGTTTCATAGCAGCCGGGCAGCGACACCAGGGCCATCCAGGCGATCAGTAGGGCGATTATCGGTTTTCGGGTGTTCATTTACTCTTTTTTCGGTTCAATGCGGATCAATGTTCCTATGGTAATCCCAAAGGAATGCGACAGGGTTCTTGCTCCGGGCGACCTCCAGATCGGGTTGTACTGGCCCAGGTAGCGGGTTTGAAGGTAGTCGGGCTGCTTAACTTCACCCAGCCTGGTCAAACCGTGATCATATTCAAGGCCGGCGGTCAGGGATACGTTCTTTTTCAGTGACCAGGCCAGTGTGGCCTGTGAAAAAAGGGTCAGGCTAAACCTGCCCATTCCGTCGATCCAATCGACGTCACTGACCACTCCGTTCAGCACTCCCCGCCCGTTGGAATTAACAGCCAAAGTAGCGGAAGACTCAAACAGCCGGAGACCTGGAGCTATTCCGGCCCCGACCAGCAAATGCAGGCGGCGACCAAGATCCGCCCGGTAAACCGGGCCGACGGTCATTTCAGCATACCACAGGCGGGTGTCAAAATGAACCTGCTCCAGGTGAGGGTCGAACCCGTCGAGCGGATCGATGCGATCGAGGACCAGGGTGGAGCGGTAATGGGCATAACGGGCTCCGGCCTGCAATCCCCAGTGGCTGTTAAACTGGTGAAGGAAGCGGGCGCCCGCCCGGTATCCAAATCCATTTTGCATAATAAAACGCTCATCCTTTGCGAGTTCTCTGTTAGTCAGGCCCGTCAGCATTGGGGCGAGGTCCACCGCCAGGAAGCTCTGGCCTTTGGGAGGGCTGGAGATCCCCCAGATCTCCCAATCGGTCATCCGGCCATCAGAGAGGTTGAAACCAATGGTTACGATCACCCGTTCACGGGTCGACAACGCCTTGCCCCTGCTGATCCCAATCAGCGACTTTTCCACCCAGGCCTTCACCAGGTAACGGTTGTTGAAATCATACCTCGGGCGGGTCACCAACATTCGGTCGGTATGGAAAGTCAGGGCCAGGCCGTCGGGGTAAAGGGCCGGAAGCAGGGCGAGATAATCCTGGGCGCTGATGCCCACTAAAGGGGATACTTCTTCAATATCATTAACAATCAACACTTTCGGGTTCGAGAAGAGGCTGATGAAATCCCGCTCTACTTCTGGGTCAGTATTGGCATTTAACTGATTATGAACTAATTGATACCGATCCAGTAGCTTTTTAACCCCCGATCGTACGGAATCCATCCGCCATTCGGGCAATTCCTGGCCCGTGCCCGGGCTGTTGGCCAGCATCAGGAGAAACAGCATCAGAGCTGGCTTGAAAAGAATCTTGCCATCCAGTTTTAGCACGCGACCTTTGCCCAACACCGAATCATTTTTTGAATAATGACAAAAATAGGGAAAAGGCCGCTAATCTGAACTTCAAGATATAAACAGGTGAATGTCAATTACTGGGATTCTCCAAGCAGCAAATTGAAGTTGAATTCCTCCGTATCGATGGAGCTATCGTTCATTGTGAGGTTTTGTTTCCTCGACAGGATGCGGAATTCAGCGGTACCCGAATTAAGCAGGAAGGCAACCTGATACGGCTCCTTGAAGTATTGGTCGTGGTAATGAATTGCAGCCCTGGCGTATGAAAAAATCTCAGATGTTCCCTGGCCAAGCCAGCCCAGCAGCGACAAACCGGGGATCACTCTTGGGGTTGTTTCGTTGGTCAATTCAATGAAGCGCTCCACATCAACCGTAAAGGTTTGGTTCTCTTTTGCTTCATTAATACCCGCGTGGACGGTTCCATAGAGATATCCGACCACCTGGTAGGATTCGGCAGGGCTTGAGAGCAATGATGACGCGTGCCGCATTTCGGCCAGGGTGCCCTTTTCCAGGTTGACCCTGCCAACAATCGAATCGCACCAGCCTTCGTTAAGTGCCAGCGGAATGAATTGGAGTGCGGACTTTGCCGATTGATTATCACTGGACTGCACAACCGGACTTTGTGAAAAGCGATAGAGGTCCTCCCACTTCAAGATAGCACCAGGGTCTGGGATCGGGTCGAAATAGCCGCTTTTTCTCCGCAGGAAACAGGCCGTTTTGAGCTCTTCCGATCCGGCATTGACAAGGATGGCAATTTGGGATTTCTGGTCAAAAAAGGTTCGGTGGATCTTCTGCAATCCCTCATTCATCTCCAAGGCCGGGTCGGAGCAGGATGTGAACCAGCCGAGCAGGGTCAGTTTCCGGTTGCTCCGGATCTGCTCATCCATCTCATCGACCAGTTCCTGGCGTGACTCCATCGTATTGGGCATCTCGGGCCTCATCAGGGCGGAGCCGGCCACCTTCTCAATCACCAACTCATATTTGGAGGAGCCTTCGACAGCCAACCTGTAGCTGTTGCCGAAAAGGTAACCTCCGAAGCTGCCGGGCCTTTTTTCGAGGAAAGCTCCGTGTACCAGCTGGTAGAGGGCGGTAATGGCCACCGGACTGAAATGGATCCTGGCGATGATCACCTCCGTAATGGTTTGGGTATAATCGGTAGTGAAAAAGTTAATAGGAGTTTCCAAACCGCTGCGTGTGCCGTTACCGGAGTGGATCCCTGGGGTGGCGGCCTGGAATGGCGGTTCCGGGGAAGCCGGCCCTGGTCGGCGTGATCGGAATAACCGTATGACAACGAACAGAATAATTACAAACATAGCCAGGGCGGCCACCCAAGTAAACCATCCGGGGGTTTGGCCGGCGGGTTTACTGATCCTGGCCCGATAGTCTCTCAAGAGGTTATCGGCCTCCATCAGTGTGTTTTCCGTAGCCACCTGCCTGGATGAATAGTCCTGGTGCAAGGTCTCCACCTCGATGATGGAGCCCACACCGAAGGTCAGGCTCCGGTAATCGAGCACCGATTGCTGGTGTACCAGTTTAAGACGGTTGAAATCCGCCTGGATGATTTCCAGCTGAAACTGCTGGGCCTCCAGCCTGGCGGTTTCCCTCTCCCGGAGTTTTGGTTTCCGGGCTGCCGGAACGATCGTTTCCTTCAGGGAGTCAAGGCGGAGGGCAAGCAGGCTAAGGGTATCCTGGTGCTGTCTGAAAAGACCCAGGTAGGTTCGCCTGGCCGATTTCCTTAGGCTATCGGTAATCCCGGCACGGACCAGGTCATCTCCACCAGGCTGCAACGCCCTGACCATCAAATTGTATTGATTGTAATCCGTTCGAAGCGACAGCAGCTCATCCGAAAGTCGGTCGAAACGGTTTGCGACCGCCCGGGCGGTATCGGCCGGAAGGCTGTCGGTCAGGTTGACCGGTCTGATGGAGTTGAATCCGGAGACCAGATAATCCAGGTCGGCCAGAAAAAGCTGAGTCAGCCGGAGGATCTCTTCCGTTTTGGCCTGCTGGGAATCCCTATTGGGCTCCTGGCTGAGTTTCCGGATCCGATCGGTGATGTTTTCGTTCTCCTTTCTACGCTGCAGGTCTTTCACCTGGGCTTGGTAATTACCATGTTGTGCCATCAGGATCCGGTAGGTGGCCATCCCCGGATGGGGTGCCAGGTCACGTCCGGAGGGTTTGCCTCCCAGCTCCGCATCGGCGAGTCCGGTGGGCTGTTGAATGGCCGGAAAGCGAAATATGGCTGTTTTTCCTTCCGGCAGTCCAATCTTTTCCAGGGCCCCTTTCCGGTAATGATCCTCGCTCAAGGCGTATTGAAAAGTGCACCGAAGTTCAAGGGGCCCTGCCTGGCGGCCCACCGGCTGAAAAGCTAGCTTGGCCGACACTCCGAAGGCAACCTCAGTGGCCCCGGAAGGGGAAAAAGAGGTACACTCCCAGCTTCCGGCGGGGTGAAGGTCGAGGGCGAAGCGTGAAAGGTAAAGGACAGGTCGGGGCGCGGTCTCCGGGATCAGCACACCTTTCTCATCGAACCAGGCCACCCTGAACTCGACTTCGAAGGACCCCTGCTCCTGACGGGGTATCAGGCGGGCCTCAACCGTACCGGCCAGCACCTGTTCCGAGCGGTTGAGCCAGGTAAAATCCACCTTGCTGACCTGGGAGAATCCCGACCCGGGTATGCAAAGGCCGGCGAAGGCCAACAGGGTGATGCATATGCTGATACTACGCCTCATAATAGATGAAATCCTGCTGCAAGAGACAACCATAAGATCGCGACGCAACAAAAGTATGAAATTTTGTCATCGGTAAAGGAAGGGGAACCGGGCTTGAACGGCCTACCTAAGTTTCAGCAACCCAAAGATTTCAGACTCTCGTATGCCTGTGTCATCATGATAAACAGATCCTTGCGGATAGTCAGGAAATATTCTCGTGAACTGCCGTGTTTTCCTGGATCATAATGGTTGATCCTCTCCAACAGTTCTTCCTTCAAAATGATGGCATCATTGATTATCTGCTCATAGTTGGAGAAGTCCTTCTCAGGTTGCTCCTCCATACACGCATAGCAATCCAGAATCAGGTCAGAAACCAAGTAATTGATGTCTCGCTTTAAAATCCTCCGGCTGGCCATAATCTGCTTTCAAGTTAATTAATCTAAAAATAAAAAAGTTTTGTTTAAAACACGGCATTTCCAAAATTTTCTGAAATATTATCAGACCATTGGAAATCTGCTCCTAAATTGGGTGGTTTTAACAGACTCCGGATTGGGGACCATTACGGCCGGGGCCTCTCCTCAGCCTCCGGTTGAATCCGCACCCTGGACCGGAATGGAAATCAGGATTTCCGGTGGGGTGAAATCGGCTTGTGCCTGCCAGGTTACCCTGACCGTGTAAATTCCGTCCATTGAAGGTGAAACCCTGCACCACAAATGACCATCCTGATAGGGCAGGGTCAATATCAGTTCCCGGGCCCGGCTCTTCATTACCTGGCCTCCGGCTTTCAGGCAGGCCCGGTAGTAGCTTTCCATCACTTCCACGGTCGACAGGGTGCGGTCGATGCTCCCCTCCTCCGTTTTCGCCTCGAGGCGCATATCCCACGTGGGCCCCATAACCGTCTGTTTATAAAGCGTATCCTTGATATTCCAATTGTAACTCTGATGGTTGAACTTGCTATAGGTGACCCTTGTAATGACTGATCCCGGCAGGTAGTTGACTCTTGGAGGCAGGGCAACTGAATCCAGGTAACGATCAAAAACAGCAGCCACGGGCTGGTCGAAAGCCAGACGGTTAGCGAAAGGCTTCTCCTTGACCAGCCTGAGGCGGTACATCCTGTCGTTGGTCAGGACCAGGCGGCCCCAGACATTTCCCTCTGGTTCGGGCACGACGAAGTTCAGCTGGGTGGTATCTTCATAAAAGAAGGCTCCTCCTCTATTCAGGACCTCATCGACAATAAACTCCTTAAACTTCCTCTTCTGCCTGAAGGTGGAGTCGTAGTTGTAACTCACCTCCCAATAGGGGCCCATCGCCTGCCGGTGGTTGATTCCCTCGGGGTCCCTAATGTCGATGTAGTTGAAATGATTGTATTTTGTCACCTTGCCCGGCTTGTCGAGATAGGAGCTGAATTTCGGGGGTTCCGGCCATTTTTCGTCCTGGGCCCGCAGGGCAGTTGATCCGAACAGGATGATAAGCAAAAGGAGCGCTAAAACTGGGTGCCTCATGTTTTTCATACGCTTAGATTTTCTTTCTCAACATCTTGGTCTGGTCTTCCCCGCCGTTGAGAAGGTACAGCAGGGGCAGCGGGCGGTCTGTCCCCTCACGGAAGGCCGGTTTCTGGTGCCAGGGCGTTACGGAGAGAATATTGGCCAGGTCCATCCAGTATTGCAAGCGCGAAGCCTTCAGGTTCCAGGTCATATGGAGGTGATTGGCCGGTGCGTAGTGCTTGTACTCCGCCATCGTGGCAAAGGCAGGGGTAACGAAGGTGTGGGGCCAGGTGGCGTTGGATGAGTTGCAGACCGCTTTGGCCAGCTTGCCGGGCAACTCCACCGTGACCGCCTCATCCCATACCATTGAGAAGAGGCCCGACAGGGCACTGTAGG
>JAWOHI010000165.1:0-12945 GCA_046485255.1 Bacteroidales bacterium | reverse complement strand
CTCCAGTTATGAAAAACAGATGGCTCATCACTGCTGAATGCTTTTGTGCCAGGCCCTGATCCCAATAAATGCCATCACCACGTAAACCGCGAAAAGGATCGCTGTCGGGTAGAGTCCTTTCCAGAGATAGAGAATGATGGAAACGGAATCGACAAAAATCCATACCACCCAGTTTTCCAATATCTTACGAGCCAGCATCCAGGTGGCGATGATGCCGCCGGAAGTGGTCAAGGCATCCCAAAAAGGGATGGTTGAGTCGGTGAAATACTTGAGAACCAAAGAGATGGCCATCAACAGCAGACTCCAGGCCAGCATCAGGTACAAGCCCGTGCGCCAGCTCACCCGGGTCACCTTCAAGATTACCTCGGACTGACCGGCGCCCCTGCCCCTCGACCAAAGGATCCATCCATAGATGCTGATAAACATATAATAGCCTTGCAGCCCCATCCCGGCGTAGAATCCGGCATCGAAATAGATCCAGGAGTAAAGCACGGCCGACAGGAAGCCGAACAGCCAGAGCCAGCGGATTTGCCTGACCGACAGGATCACGTAAACGAGGCTGATCAGGGCAGCGGTAATTTCGACCCAATGGCCTGACAACCAATTACTCAACTGTTCCAACATTTCGAAAGTATTGGCCCGGGCTATTCCCACTCAATGGTGGCAGGCGGTTTGGAGCTTATGTCGTACACCACGCGGTTGACACCCTTGACGCGGTTGATGATCTCATTCGAAATTTTCGCCAGGAACTCGTAAGGAAGGTGCGCCCAGTCGGCGGTCATCCCGTCGGTGGAAGTCACGGCCCGTAAGGCAACCACGTTCTCATACGTCCTTTCGTCACCCATAACCCCTACGGCCTGGATTGGCAGAAGAATGGCGGCAGCTTGCCAGACCTGGTCATACAGCCCTTGCTCGATCAACCCGTTGATGAAAATATCGTCCACTTCCTGAAGGAGCCTGACCCGCTCCTGATCCACCTCGCCCAGGATCCGGATTCCCAGCCCAGGCCCGGGGAACGGGTGCCTTTTCAGGATGCGGTCGGGGATATGAAGTGCCTCCCCAACCCGGCGCACCTCATCCTTAAAGAGCAACTTGAGGGGTTCAACGATCTTCAGGTGCATTTTTTCAGGCAGGCCGCCAACGTTGTGGTGCGACTTGATGGTGGCGGAGGGGCCGTTGACTGATACCGACTCGATCACATCTGGATAGATGGTTCCCTGAGCGAGCCAGCGGATGCCGGTGAGGCGCTCCGCCTCCTGGTTGAACACGTCGATAAAAATGCGTCCGATCGCCTTTCGCTTCTGCTCGGGATCCGTCAATCCGGCCAGGCCGTTGAGGAACTGGTCGACCGCCTTGACCCCGATTACATTGAGGCCCAAGTGCTTATAGGACTCCATCACATTATCGAACTCGTTCTTTCGAAGGAGACCATTATCGATGAAAATGGCCGTCAGCTGCTTGCCGATGGCCCGATGCAGCAGAATTCCGGCCACGGTGGAATCGACACCCCCGGAGAGGCCAAGGACTACCTGGTCGGTTCCGATGGTTTCGCGCAGTTCGCTTACAGACGACTCAATGAAGCTGTCCGGGGTCCAGTCTTGGGTGCATCCACAGATATCGACCACAAAATTCCGCAGCAGGTCCTTGCCCTCGAACGTATGGTACACCTCGGGATGGAACTGGATGCCGAAGGTCGGTTCCCCGATGATCCGGAACCCCCCGATGGCCACATCCGGTGTACTGGCGGTAATCCGATAGTTTTCAGGCACCTTGAAAATGGTGTCTCCGTGCGACATCCAAACCTGGGTGTTTATGGAGATGCCCCTGAACAGTTGATCCGAGTGGTCGATGAAGGTCAGGTTGGAGCGCCCGTATTCCCGGTGCCGGGATGGAAGCACCTCACCGCCATACGCTTGCGAAAGATATTGCGCCCCGTAACAGATCCCAAGCAAGGGGTAACGGCCCTTGATGGCCGACAGGTCGGGCACCGGTGCCTGCTCATCCCTCACGGAGTGGGGGCTCCCACTGAGAATCACGCCCCTGACACCCGGTCCGGGCTCTCCCGACCGGTTGAAGGGTACAATTTCGCAATAGACGTTAAGCTCCCGTATCTTTCTGGCAATCAGCTGGGTGTACTGCGACCCAAAATCAAGGATTAGGATTGATTCTTCCATAGGGTAAAATTAGTCGATTTCGATGGTCAGTCCGTCAAAGGCAGCCAAAGTATTCTCAAAAACCGTCCTGGCCTGCTCCAGCAGTGGGGTTGCATCCTTGTACCTGGCTGAGAAATGGCCGATCAGCAGTTGGCGGACACCCGCCAGTCGGGCCAGCTCTCCAGCCTGCAGGGCGGTCGAATGGCCTGTTGACAGGGCCCTGTCGAGCTTGTCGTGCAAATAGGTAGCCTCGTGGTAGAGCAGGTCCACACCCCTGACCACCTCCGCCATTGCGGGATTGAAGACTCCGTCGGCGCAATGGGCGAAGCTCCTGGGCGGATGATCCGACCCATTGCCGCGGCGTTTTTTCTCCCTGAAAAGGTATCCCCAGGCCTGGATGCGGTGGCGGGTTGGGAAAGAGGTGACCTCCACCCGTTCATCGTCGTGGATCAGCGCCGGACCTGCCGGGTCGAGTGGATGATAGAGGATGGGAAACCCCGGCCGGTCGGCCACTAAGGAAAAATGATTCTCAAGAATTCGCTCAAGCAGGGCCGGCCCGAACAGGTGCAGGGGTGTTTTCCGCCCTATCAGGCTCATTGTCGACAGGAGGCCGAAAAGCCCGATGTAATGATCGCTGTGGAGATGTGTGATGAAGATATGGTTCACCTTGCCGAAACGGATCCGGAAGCGTCTGAACTGGATCTGGGTACCCTCTCCGCAGTCGATCAAAAAAAACCGCTCACGTACATTCAGCACGTGAGCGGTCGTATTTCTGCCTGCAGTAGGCACACCGGAACTGCTTCCCAGTATTGTCAGGGAAAACGTCATCCGGATCAGGCCTCCTTCTCTGCAGTATCTTCAGTCTCCTGCGGTTTCTCCTTTTTCTTGCGCGTTTTTGGGGCAGGTGCAGGCTCAGCCACCTCTTCCTCAACAGGTTTGGTTTCTGCTACCACCTCTTCAATCACTACCGGGATCTCCTCTGCTGCTTCCTGTTCCTCAACTTCGGCCAGTGCTTTTTTTGCCTTTTTCGACTGCACCTTTTCGGCTGCCTCCATCCGGTCTTTCAGAGCGGCCAGTTCGGAGATGTCGCCCAGTGTGGTGGATTCGGAGGCTGTGCGCATTTTTTTGGCGGTCTTTTCTACCACTACCCTGGATTTCCGCTCGCCAGTCTCCTCGGCGCGTTTCTCATCTTCGAAAATCCGGCTGTGCGACAGGATGATGCGACGACCGCTCTTGTTGAATTCGATCACCTTGAACATCATCTTTTCATCGGCACGGGCCTGGGTGCCATCCTCCTTGGTCAGATGGCGGGGAGTGGCGAATCCCTCAACCCCGTAAGGCAGGGCAATGACGGCACCGCGGTCAAAAACGCTGGTGATGGTCCCCTCGTGGATCGATCCCTCGGTGAACAGGGTTTCGAATACGTCCCACGGGTTCTCTTCCAGCTGTTTGTGGCCGAGGCTCAGGCGGCGGTTCTCCTTGTCGATCTCAAGAACCACTACCCGGATCTCGTCGCCGATGGAGCAGAACTCCGCCGGGTGCTTGATCTTCTTGGTCCAGCTCAGGTCGGAGATATGGATTAATCCGTCGACTCCCTCCTCGATTTCAACGAAAACGCCGAATCCGGTAAAGTTCCTGACTTTCGAAACGTGCTCCGAACCGATCGGGTACCTGGTTTCAATGTCAGACCACGGATCCTGCTTCATCTGCTTCATACCCAGCGACATTTTCCGCTCATCGCGGTCGAGCGTCAGGATGACCGCCTCGATCTCGTCACCCACCTTCAGGAATTCCTGTGCGCTGCGCAGGTGCTGCGACCAGGACATTTCGGAAACGTGGATCAGGCCTTCGACGCCGGTCACTACTTCAACAAAAGCACCATAGTCGGCCATTACCACCACTTTACCTTTCACTACGTCGCCAACCTTAAGTTCCTGACTCAGCGAATCCCACGGATGCGGAGTCAATTGCTTCAGGCCAAGGGCGATACGTTTCTTATGGTCGTCAAAATCAAGGATAACCACATTGATCTTGCTGTCGAGCTGGACAATCTCTTCGGGATGGTTGACCCGTCCCCAGGAGAGGTCGGTGATGTGAATGAGGCCGTCAACCCCGCCCAGGTCGATAAAGACTCCATAGGAGGTGATATTCTTGACGGTACCTTCCAGTACCTGGCCCTTTTCGAGCTTGGAGATGATCTCCTGCTTCTGGATCTCCAGTTCGGCCTCGATGAGGGCTTTGTGTGAAACAACCACGTTCTTGAACTCGTGATTGATCTTCACCACCTTGAATTCCATCGTCTTGCCGACGAAAATGTCATAATCACGGATGGGTTTCACGTCGATCTGCGAACCGGGGAGGAACGCCTCGATACCGAACACATCCACGATCATACCGCCTTTGGTGCGGCATTTAATGTACCCTTTGATGATCTCGCTCTTTTCAAAGGCATCGTTGACCCGGTCCCACGACCTCATTGCGCGGGCTTTCTTGTGCGAAAGGACCAGCTGTCCGTTCTTGTCTTCAAGCGTCTCGATGTACACTTCGACCTTGTCGCCGGCTTTCAGGTCAGGGTCATACCGGAACTCATTAAGGCTGACAACGCCTTCGGATTTGTAACCGATGTTCACCACAACTTCGCGCTTGTTCATGAACACGACAGTCCCTTCAATAACCTCATTGGGAGCAACGACAGAGAGGGTCTGGTCAAACATTGCTTCGAGCCGGGAGCGCTCGTCGGATGTGTATCCATCCTCGCCGGCACTGTACTTGTCCCAGTCAAACTCCTCACCGGTCAGGGAGCGGGCCGAAAAAAGCGGCAATATCACCTCTTCCGTTTCTTCCTCTGACTCCTCTTCCTCCTCTTCTTCGGTCTCTTCTGTCTCTTCTATCTCTTCCTCCTCCACTTCAATTTCTTCTTCGTCCGTCAGGCTGATCACCTCATCGGTAACGGCTTCATTCACCGTTGTTTCCTCTACCGGCACCTCAACCTGTTGGACCTCTGCCTGTACGGCATCTTCAGATTCCTGGCCACCCATCGGGGCAACTTCTTCTTCGTTTAGTTTCTTTTCTAGTTCTGACATTTGTTAATACTCAATTAGCTAATGCGTTAGACATTATTTTGATAAAACTTGGCCGCAAAGGTACGCTATTTTTAATTAATTCGTTATCTGAAAGAACCATTATTCAGGCCTTTTCCGCCAGAAATCTACGGAATGGAAAAAATGGCCAGGTTGAGTATATTTGCTGGCTAATGATTGACCATTTATGAAAATTTCCGTTGTAGGAACCGGTTATGTGGGCCTCGTCACGGGCACCTGCTTTGCTGAGACCGGTGTCACAGTTACTTGCGTGGATATTGACCAGGAGAAAATCGCGATGTTGAAGAGCGGCCGGGCACCCATTTATGAACCTGGCCTGGAGGATATGATTCAGAGAAACGTGGCCAAGGGGCGGCTCTTCTTCACCTCCGACTTGTTTGAGAGCCTCGTGGAGGCGGATGCCGTTTTCATTGCCGTAGGGACCCCGCCGGATGAGGATGGGAGCGCCGACCTGAGCTACGTGCTTGACGTCGCCGCCGGAATTGGCAGGGGAATGGATCATTACCTGGTGATCGTGACCAAAAGCACCGTGCCGATCGGTACGGCCGCCAAGGTGAAGGCAGCCGTCTCGGAACAATTGACGGCACGGGGCGTGGACATCGAATTTGACGTGGCCTCCAACCCGGAGTTTCTGAAAGAGGGTTCGGCCATCCAGGATTTCCTGAAGCCCGACCGCATCGTTTGCGGCATCAGTTCGGAGCGTGCCGAAAAGACGCTCAACCGGCTCTATAAGCCGTTTGTCCTGAATGGGCATCCAATCATATTTATGGATATCCCCTCCGCCGAAATGACCAAATATGCGGCCAACTCGATGCTGGCCACCCGGATCAGCTTTATGAACGACATAGCCAACCTGTGCGAGATCGTGGGGGCCGACGTCGATAAGGTGAGGCTTGGGATCGGCAGCGACACCCGCATCGGCAATAAATTCATCTATCCGGGCGCCGGGTACGGTGGGAGCTGCTTCCCGAAGGATGTCAAGGCCCTGATCCGGACCGCCGCCCTGAACGGCTACCCGCTCCGCGTCCTTCAAGCGGTAGAGGATGTGAATGACGACCAGAAGAAGCGGCTGTTCACAAAAATCCAAAACCATTTTGACGGCCGTTTGAGCGGGCTGCGCATCGCCATTTGGGGGCTGGCTTTCAAGCCGAATACCGACGATATGAGGGAGGCACCCTCGCTCGTGCTGATCCGGCAACTGCAAGAAGCAGGAGCCCAGGTGTCCGCCTATGACCCGGTGGCGATGCCAGAAACCCGCCGGAGGATCGGCGACGTGATCACCTATTCCACCGACCCCTATGAGGCGCTCATCGATGCCGATGCACTCGTCCTGATGACCGAATGGCCAGAATTCAGGGTGCCCCGTTACCGGATTATGGAGAAACTCCTGAAAAACAAGGTGGTCTTTGATGGCCGCAACATATATGAACCGGCTGAAATGACCGAGAACGGATTCACCTATTACGGGATCGGAAGGGTACCCATAACATTTTGACCGGATGAAAAAGATACTGGTAACCGGCGGGGCCGGATTCATCGGATCCCATCTCTGCGAGCGGCTGCTCAACGATGGGCACGAGGTGGTGTGCCTCGACAACTATTTCACCGGCAGCAAGCAAAACGTCGTCCACCTGCTCGACAGGCCCTATTTTGAGCTGGTCAGGCACGATGTCACCATGCCCTACTTCATCGAGGTCGATGAGATCTACAACCTCGCCTGCCCCGCCTCACCCATCCATTATCAGTATAACGGGATCAAGACCATCAAGACCTCCGTGATGGGGGCCATCAATATGCTGGGACTGGCCAAGCGGATCAAGGCAAAAATCCTGCAGGCTTCCACCAGCGAGGTGTATGGCGATCCCAAAGTCCACCCCCAAGCCGAAGATTACTGGGGCAACGTCAACCCAATCGGCTCCCGCTCCTGCTACGACGAGGGGAAGCGCTGCGCCGAATCCCTGTTTATCAATTATCACAACCAAAACAGGGTCAGGATCAAAATAGTACGGATCTTCAACACCTACGGTCCGCGAATGCACCCGCAGGATGGACGGGTGGTCTCCAATTTCATCATCCAGGCCCTCCGCGGAGAGGATATCACCATTTACGGATCCGGAAACCAGACCCGCAGCTTTCAGTACATCGACGATCTGGTGGAAGGATTGATCCGGATGATGGACGCACCGGACGAGTTCACCGGTCCGGTTAATATCGGCAACCCGGGCGAGTTCACGATACTTGAGCTGGCCGGTGCCATTATCCGCCTGACCGGCTCCTCTTCGGGCCTCACCTATCTGCCTCTGCCCGAGGATGATCCGGTTCAGCGGCAACCCGACATCACCCTTGCCCGCACCCGGCTCAACGGCTGGGAGCCGCAAGTTCCCCTCGAGCAGGGGTTGATTCAAACAATTGAATACTTCAGGGAACTGCTTAAAAACCAGACCAAATGAAAGGCATCATCCTGGCGGGCGGGGCCGGTACCAGGCTTTATCCCATCACAAAAAGCATATCGAAGCAGATCGTCCCGATCTACGACAAACCGATGATTTACTATCCCCTGTCCGTCCTGATGCTGGCCGGCCTGCGGGATATCCTGATCATCTCCACGCCAAAGGACCTGCCGCTCTACCGAGACCTGTTCGGCAGCGGCGGGCAGATCGGACTGCGGATCTCCTATGCCGAGCAGCCCTCACCCGACGGACTGGCGCAGGCCTTCCTCATCGGGGAACCCTTTTTGGACGGCGATTCGGCCTGCCTGGTCCTGGGAGATAATATTTTTTATGGCTACAATTTCGGCCGGATCGTTGAAGATTCAGCCAATCTCGGCAGTGGAGCGGTAGTCTTCGGATACTATGTTAACGACCCGCAGCGGTATGGCGTGGTGGAGTTCAACGAGGAGGGCAGCGTGCTCAGCCTGGAGGAGAAACCGGTCGCGCCCAAGTCCAACTATGCCGTCACCGGTTTGTATTTCTACGACCGGACGGTTGTTGAGAAGGCCAGAACCCTCAGGCCATCGGCCAGGGGCGAACTGGAGATCACCGACCTGAACCGGCTCTACCTGCAGGAGGGTTCCCTCCAGGTCAAGCTGCTGGGACGGGGCATGGCCTGGCTGGATACGGGCACCCACGACAGCCTGCTGCAGGCATCCAATTTCATCGCTACCATTGAGCAGCGCCAGGGGCTGAAAGTGGCCTGCATCGAGGAGATCGCCTTCAAGAAAGGGTACATTGACCGTACCCAATTACTCCGCCTGGCCGAGTCAAACGGAAACAACCAATATGGCCATTACCTGTCGGCCCTCGCAAACGAAAAAATCAAATCTTGGTAACACGCAGATGAATATCCGGAAAACTCCCATACCAGGACTGGTGATCATCGAACCCAGCCTGTTCGAAGACTCAAGGGGCTATTTCTTTGAGAGTTACAACAAGCGGGATCTGGCCAATGCGGGCATCGTCGCCGATTTTATCCAGGATAACCAGTCGATGAGCGGGTTTGGGGTGGTCCGTGGCCTCCATTACCAGTTGGCGCCTTATTCGCAGGCCAAGCTGGTGCGCGTACTCGAGGGATCGGTGTGGGATGTGGTGGTTGACCTGAGGAAGGGCTCTCCTGCTTACGGACAGGCCTATAGCCTGGAGATCAGTCAGGCGAACCGGATCCAGCTATTCATTCCAAAGGGGCTGGCCCACGGATTTGCCGTGACAAGCCAGAAAGCCGTTTTCTTTTACAAATGCGATGAATATTACCATCCGGATGCCGAGAGAGGAATTCATTGCCTGGATCCGGCCCTGAATCTCGATTGGCCCGTGGGTGTCGACCAGGCTCTGATCAGCAATAAGGATCGGACGCTCCCGCTCTTTGCCGATGCGGAAAAGAATTTCATTTACAGTTAGTTATATCGAATGAGAATCCTCCTGACGGGTGCCCGCGGCCAGCTGGGCCGATCACTGACAGGCAGGCGGGCTGACCATGGCCCGTTGTCTTGGGTTTCAACCGATTTGGAAGATCTTGACATTACCGATCCGGTTGCCGTGAAGCGCTTCCTGGAGCAATCCGCACCCGACGCCATCGTCAATTGCGCTGCCTATACAACGGTTGACCGTGCGGAAGAGGAGCCGCAGCAAGCATTCCGGATCAACGCCACCGGTCCTGCCAATCTGGCCGCTGCCGCTTTGGAGAGAAAGATTCCCCTTATCCATATCAGCACCGATTATGTTTTCCCCGGCAATGGAACCCGGCCTTACCGGGAGAGCGACCCGACCGGTGCCGGAACGGTGTATGGCCGCTCCAAGCTGGCCGGGGAGGAGCTGGTGATGGAGAGCGGAGCCCGGTCAGTCATTATCCGGACCTCCTGGCTCTACTCGGAATTCGGGCACAACTTCGTCCGCACCATCCTGAGGCTGGGCCGCGAGCGGGAATCCCTCCGGGTGGTCGATGACCAATCGGGCAGTCCGACCTATGCAGGCGACCTGGCTGCTGCGATCATCCGGGTCCTAAGCGAACTGGAAACTAAACCGGATTGGCCAGTTCAACCTGCTGTTTACCATTTCTGCAACACCGGGAAAGCCACCTGGTATGAGCTCGCATCCCAAATCGTGCGGATTACCAACCTTCCCTGCCGGATTATTCCGGTATCGACAGCCGAATATCCGCAGAAAGCCGCCAGGCCGGCTTACAGCGTCCTGGACAACTCCCTGTTCAGAAGCACCTTCGGGGCTCAGATTCCAAACTGGAAAGAGAGCCTCGGCATATGCCTTCGCCAAATTTGATAACTTTACCGAAAACCATCCAGTGATGAGTAATCAAACGATTGATCCGAAAATACTCGCAAAAGCCCGGCAATGGCTGGGCGCCGGGTTCGATGAGGAGACCAGGAAGCGGGTCGCCGCGATGATTGAAAACGATCCTGAGGGGCTGACCGAAGCCTTTTACCGCGATCTCGAGTTCGGGACCGGCGGTATGAGGGGAATAATGGGACCCGGAACCAACCGGATGAATATTTACGTGATCGGGATGGCAACCCAGGGTCTTTGCAATTATCTGAAAAAGAGTTTCCCGGGGAGAACCGACCTCAGCATCGCCATTGCCCACGACAACCGCAATAATTCCCGGCTGTTCGCGGAAACCACTGCCCGCGTCGCCTCGGCTAACGGCATTCACGCCTATCTATTTGAAGATCTGCGCCCTACGCCAGAACTCTCTTTTGCCATCCGCCACCTTGGGTGCCAGTCGGGGGTGGTGGTTACCGCATCCCACAACCCAAAAGAGTACAATGGATATAAGGTTTACTGGGACGATGGCGGCCAGGTGGTCCCTCCCCACGATGTGAGCATTATCCGGGAGGTTCAGGGCATCCAGCGGATCGAGGAGGTGCGGTTCAACGGGACCGACTCCCTCATTCACCCGATCGGCCGCGAGATTGACGAGGCTTACCTCGACAAACTCGTGACGCTGAGCCTGAATCCCGCCCTGAACCGCAAGCACGGAGACCTCAAAATCGTCTATACCCCAATTCACGGAACCGGGGTAAACCTGGTGCCGGCCCTGATGAAGCGTTTCGGGTTCCGCGAAATCATTCCCGTGCCGGAGCAGAACCAGCCTGACGGAAATTTTCCGACCGTAGTATCGCCCAATCCCGAAGAGCGTGCAGCCCTGAATATGGCTCTGGAGAAGGCCGCGGCCACCGGTGCCGAACTGGTGATGGCCACCGATCCCGATGCCGACCGCGTAGGGATTGCCGTTAGGGACAAGGAAGGAGGATACCGGCTTCTCAATGGCAACCAGACAGGCGCCCTCCTGGTATACTACCTGCTCAAGAACCTCAAGGAGCAGGGTCAACTCAAAGGAAACGAGTTCATTGCAAGAACCATTGTCACGACTCCCCTATTCAATGAAATCGCCGACTCATTCGGGGTCAAAACCTATGAAGTGCTCACCGGCTTCAAGTATATTGCCGAACTGATCCGCGAAAAAGAGGGCCGGGAGGTGTTCATCGGTGGGGGCGAGGAGTCCTACGGCTTTATGACGGGGAGCTTCGTGCGCGACAAGGATGCAGTCTCAACCTGCGCCCTGATTGCCGAAATCGCCGCCTGGGCCAGGGAGCGCGGTTGGTCACTGCTCGATCTCCTTGAGGAGATCTACCTCGAATTCAGCTTCTACAAAGAGTACCTGATCAACATCGTCAGAAAAGGCAAATCAGGCCTCGAGCAGATCGAGGCGATGATGGAGCGGTTCAGGAACCAGCCGCCAGAATCCCTCGCCGGCAGCGATGTGGTGATGCTCCTGGATTTCAAGAAGGGAATCTCCTACGATCTGATCTCACACTTGAGATACGATATCACCCTTCCAAAATCCAATGTACTCCAATTCTTGACTGCTGACGGATCCATCGTCTCGGTCAGGCCCTCCGGGACCGAGCCGAAAATCAAGTTCTACTTCTCCGTGCGCCGGAAGATCACATCCCGGGAAGAGATCGGGCAAGCATCGAAAGCGCTGGATGCCAGGATCGAGGCTATGATCGCCGATATGAAAATCAATGAGTGACACGCGATGAAATCATACCGCAAAGAGCTCTGGTTCAATTCTTCCAAAAGAAGGGAACTGATCAACATCACCGGTGAGGTGCTGAATTGCCTGCGTGAAAGCGGCATCCGGGAGGGGCTAATCCTGTGCAATGCGATGCATATCACCTCCTCCGTGTTCATCAACGATGACGAATCGGGCCTGCACGACGACATCGAACGATGGCTGGAGGGATTGGCTCCCGAAAAGCCCTACAGCCAGTACCGGCACAACACCTATGAGGACAATGCGGATGCCCACCTGAAGCGAACCATAATGGGCCGCGAGGTAGTGGTTGCCGTCACCAATGGCCAGCTGGACTTCGGGCCGTGGGAGCAGATTTTCTACGGAGAGTTCGACGGCAAGCGGGCCAAACGGGTCCTGGTCAAGATCATCGGGGAGTAACCGGGCAACAGGAGAACACAACCCACTATCAATCAAAGAATTCGGGCCTGAAATTGACCAGGAAGAGCTTTTCAGTTGCCCTGGTCATAGCGGTGTAAAGCCAACGAAGGTATTCCCGATCGGCCGATTCCGGCTGAATGAATCCCTGATCGATGTACACGTGCTTCCACTGACCGCCCTGGGCCTTATGGCAGGTCACGGCGTAGGCAAACTTGACCTGCAACGCATTGAAAAAGGGATCTTCCCGGATAGCATCCGATTTGTGCTTCTTGCCCTTGACGGTATAGTAATCCTCCGAAACCGCCGCAAAGAATTCCCGAAGCCGCTCCTTGTCGAGGGCGGGAGTGTCGAGGTAGATCGTATCAAGCATCAGCTTGGCGTTGAACTCCAGATTGCGGTAATCGGTGAACCGTACCAGGGCGTCCCGGAATCGCAGATCGTAAAGCTCCCGGCTACCGGTAATCCGGAGGATCTCCAGGATATCCCCGTTGGCGATAAAATCCACCTCCGGGCTGTCGCGCAACCAGTGGTAATTGTTTTTCACCACCATCACCAGGTCGTTCATCCGGATCTCCTCCTCGTACTGTAATACCATATTCCTGATTCCCAGGTTGTACCGGTTTGCCAGTTTATTAGAACGGCAAACCACGATGGTCTCCTCCAAACCGGCCTGCTGGTGGCTCTGCTCAATCATCCCGGGCAGATCCTGTCCGGAAACCCTCACT
>JAWOHI010000041.1:0-11084 GCA_046485255.1 Bacteroidales bacterium | reverse complement strand
GCGATCTACCTGGGCCAGGATATGCCCACCAGCGACCTGGTGAAAACCTGGGCCACCACCAGGCCGGATTTCCTGGTAACCCATATCACCTCGCGCGTCACCCAGGCAGAATTACGGCGGTACCTCACCAGCCTCTCAGGGCAGGTAGCCCCTACCCCGGTGCTGGTGATGGGCAAACAGGCTGAGTTCGTGTCCGGACTTAAGGAGGGGGGAATGGTTTATCTCAAAACCCCCTCCGACCTGAAAGCCATCCTGCGGAATTAAAATTTCAGGTCCCTGCTGAAGACTGGTCGGCTATTCAGGTGCATAATCCTATCTTTGCGGGATTATGGTTTTCAGCAGCATCATTTTCATATTATTCTTCCTGCCGGCATTCTTCATCGTTTATTATGCGGTCCCGCGAAAAGCCCGAAATTATGTCCTGCTGGCCTTTAGCCTGATATTCTACGCATACGGCTCCCCCCGCTTCATTTTCTTTCTGATAGGCTCCTGCCTGGCCAATTTCTATCTGGTCAAGTATATGGATACCAGCCAGGTAAGACTGACCCGGCGACTGCTGTTAACACTCTCGGTGCTAATCAACCTCGGGCTGTTGCTCTACTTTAAATACGCCAATTTTTTCCTGGATAACGTCAATTTCATCCGGGAGTGGATTGGCGCCGGTCCCGTCACCTGGGAGCGGATCGTCCTGCCGATCGGGATCTCCTTCTTCACCTTTCAGTCGCTCACCTACTCCATCGACGTGTACCGGAAGATCAACCAGCCATTGACCAACCCCTTTGATTACCTGCTCTACATTTCGATGTTCCCCCAGCTGATCGCCGGACCCATCGTGCGTTTTCAGACCATCGCCGACCAGATCAGCAACCGCAGCGAGACGTGGGAGGGTATCCTTAACGGCTTCTACCGGTTCATCCTTGGGCTATCGAAAAAAATCCTGATTGCCGATGTGCTGGCCAGGGAAATCGACCGGACAATGTTGATGGACCTGGCCTCCCTGGATACGGGCACCGCCTGGATCGTTCTGGTAGCCTACACTTTTCAACTTTATTTCGACTTTTCGGGGTACTCCGATATGGCCATCGGCCTGGGCCGGATGATGGGTTTCCGTTTTCCCGAAAACTTCAACAATCCCTACATATCGGGAAGCCTGAGCGAATTTTGGAGGCGCTGGCATATGACCTTCAGCACCTTTATGAAGTACTACCTTTACTTCCCCCTCGGTGGCAGCCGGGTCAAAACCCAACGAAGGATCTACCTGAACCTCTGGATCGTATTCCTTGTTTCCGGGCTCTGGCACGGCGCATCCTGGAACTTCCTGATATATGGGGCCATACACGGGCTCGTGATGATGCTGGAACGGATGTTCCTATTGAAGACCTATGCCCGGATGGGCCGGATACCCCCGATAATCATCACGTTCATCATCATCGTGCTGGCTCGGGTGTTTTTCCGGGTCGAAACCCTTTCGGAGTCGCTGGAACTCTTCAAAACCCTCTTTGCCTTCCGTTTCAATGGAGAGGTGCTGTTGACCGACCGGCACTTCTTCTTCATCCTGGCGACGGGATTTGTCTTTTCCTTTATCAGCCTGACCCGGGCGGGAACGTGGTTGGAAGAGAAGTTTTACACGACTGTTTACAGCCGCAAGGAGCACCTGATCTTCAGTTCCATTTACGTGGTTTTGATCCTGCTTTGCATCGCGTCCCTTTCGGGCAGCGGGTTCAGCCCGTTTATCTATTTCAGATTCTGAGATGAAGAACAAGAAATTATATAAACGGCTTTCCCTGCTGTTTTTGGCGATCATCACGATCCCGGCCTTCCAGATGCTGACCGGACTGGTGCACGAAATCAGGCTGTACGGATCCTATTACGAACAGGAATGGCCCAAATTCACAGCCAGGGGCTGGTTTGACTTCACCTACCAACCGCAGTTCCACCGCTACCTCGAGCAAAACTACGGTTTCAGGTCTTTCTTCATCAGGCTTTATAACCAGCTCGACTACAGTCTCTTTAAAAAGATCAACGCCAGCGGGGTGACCTATGGAAAGGAAGGCTACCTTTTCGAGGAGTGGTTCATCACCGCGCATTACGGCCGCGATTATGCCGGGGATGAGGTCATCAGCACGATGACCAAGCGGCTCACCCAGTTACGCGAGAAACTGAACGAGCAGGGCACCGAGCTGATCGTGGCCCTGGCACCCAGCAAGGCCGATTACTGGCCTGAGTACATTCCTGACCGGTATCACGGACCCGTTACCCTCACCAATCACGAGGCCGTTGCCAGGTCGTTCTCGGAGAGCGGCATTCCGCTCCTCGACTTGAACAAGTGGTTCATTGAGATCAAGGGGCAGGCCCACTTTGATCTTTTTCCCAAAACAGGAACCCATTGGAGCCACTATGGGTCCCGTGTGGCGCTCGACACCCTGGTCGATTTCATCGGACAGGTAATGAACCGGCCGATGCCAGACGTGGAGCTTCAACCCGTTGTTCCTACACGGAGACTCAAAAATCCAGACGATGACCTCGAACGTTTGATGAATATGATCTTCAAGATGAGGCACGTGGAGACCGGCTATCCGGAAATTCGCTACAAGGGAGCTGAGGGGGTGGATCTGCCCAGGGTGATCGTAGTGTCGGACAGCTTCTTCTGGAACCTATTCAACCTGGGACTGGAAGGCAAGGCCTTCAAGGATGTCAAGTATTGGTACTACTTCAACTCGGTGTATCCCGAGAACTTCGAAAAGCCAACCACGGTTAAGGATTTTAATTTCACTGAAGAGCTCAGGAATGCCGACCTGGTCCTGCTGATGGGCTGCCCGACGGCGCTAAACAACCTTGGTTGGGGCTTCATCGAGCGCGGCTTCCGCGAGCTGGTGCTGGGGCTGCCGGAGGAGGCCTGGCAAGCCGAGTACCTGAAAATGATCGGGGAAACCGAGCAGAGCATCAGGAATAGCCCCGAGTGGATGGAGCACGTAAAGGAAAAAGCGCGTAAATTGGGTGTCCCGCTGGATACGATGATCTACCGGGATGCCCGTTATATGATCGACCTGATGATTCAAAAAGGAGATTTCTGATGCAGTTTTCCAATCCCTGGCGCCTGGTTCTCTTCACCAGCTGGGTGATCATCCTGATCGCCAGTGCCATTTACGTGATACTCTGGCAATTCGGAATCACCAGTTTCAACCTCCCCTTCCTGCTGGTCAGCGACCTTCTCCTGTTTGCTTTCCTCGTCGTGTTTTTGCGGTTCGTGATCCGGGAGTATCTGACGGAGAAGATCAAGCTGGTATACAAAACCATTCAAACCAAGAAGCTCACCAAGGGGGAAAAGCGCGAAAAAAAGGTGGATATGCGCAAGGATGTGCTTTCGGACGTTGAGAACGAGGTCACCCACTGGGCTGAGACCCGCATCAACGAGATCGACCAGCTTCGAAAGGCTGAGCTTTACCGGAAGGAGTTCCTGGGAAATGTCACGCACGAACTGAAAACCCCTCTTTTCAACATCCAGGGTTACGTTTCGACCCTTCTTCAAACCAAGGGGGCAGACCCCGTTGTCACCAGAAAATTTCTTGAGAAAACCGAATCCAATATTGACCGGATGATCGCAATGGTTGACCAGCTCGAGGCGATCTCCCACCTGGAGACCGGGGAAACGCCGTTGGCATACAGCAAGTTCAATATCGTGTCGCTGGCACAGGAGGTGTATCACTTTCTGGATGACCAGGCCCGGCAGCGACGGATCTCCCTGCAATTTGCCGAAGTGAATCCCGGTCCTGTAATTGTTTATGCCGATCGCGACAAGATCACACAGGTGCTCCAGAACCTGGTTCTTAATTCCATCAGGTACGGAATCGATAATGGCCGTACCAAGATCAGTTTTTACGAGATGTATGATACGATCCTGGTTGAGGTCTCAGACAATGGGATCGGGATCGAGGAAGTCCATCTGCCCAGGCTGTTCGAGCGATTCTACCGGGTCGATAAAAGCCGTTCCCGGACCGACGGAGGATCGGGCCTCGGGCTGGCTATCGTTAAGCATATCGTGGAGGCCCACGGTCAGACATTGAATGTCAGGAGCACGCCGGGCATCGGTTCGACCTTCTCCTTTACGATTGCAAAAGCCTGAAACGAACTAATAATCAGTATGGATATTCCTTAATTGACTGCCAATCAATAATCCATATATTTTTTGTATTTTTGCGCCCCTAAATTTCCAGCAAATGCCACTGAACAAATTGAGGAACATCGGCATCGCCGCCCACATAGATGCCGGGAAGACCACCGTCTCGGAGCGGATTCTTTTTTACACCGGGATCAACCGGAAAATTGGCGAGGTGCACGACGGCCAGGCCACGATGGATTTCATGAAACAGGAACAGGAGCGTGGGATCACCATCGCCTCCGCCGCCATTTCGTGCTTCTGGAAAGGCTACCAGGTTAACCTGATCGACACCCCCGGCCACGTGGATTTTACCCTGGAGGTGGAGCGCTCGCTGCGGGTCATCGACGGAATGATCGCCCTTTTCTGTGCGGTCGGTGGGGTTGAGCCGCAAAGCGAGACGGTCTGGAACCAGGCCGACCGCTACAAGGTACCCCGCATTGCCTTCATTAACAAGATGGACCGTACGGGGGCCGATTTCCAGGAGGTGGTTTCCCAGATGAACCAGAACCTGGATGCCAATGCCATCCCCTTCCAGCTTCCGATCGGATCGGAGGAGGAGTTCTCGGGCATCATCGACATCATTGAACGGAAAGCATTTGAGTTCAAGGACCAGGAGCGTATTGAGGTGGATATGCCGGCCGGTTGGGCGGCAAAGTGTGAGGAGGCACGTCAGTTCCTGACCGAAAAGCTGGCCGAGTATGACGATGAGCTGATGACCCTATTCCTGGATGAACAGGAGATCGCGGCTGAGATGATCAAGCGGGTGGCCCGCGAGGCAACACTCAAAATGCTGATCACCCCGGTGTTCTGTGGTGCTGCTTATAAGAACAAAGGGGTCCAGTTGCTGCTGGATGCCGTGATTGATTATCTGCCCTCCCCGATCGACGTGGGAGCCGTGGTCGGTATGGACATCGATGATCCCGAAAAATCCCATACCCGTTGCCCGTCGGTTAAAGACCCGTTTTCTGCACTGGCATTCAAGATCATACACGACCTTTATGTCGGGCAGCAGACATTTATCCGAATCTATTCGGGCCGGCTGGAAAGTGGGATGGCCGTGATGAACTCCACGAAAGGCAAGCCGGAGCGGATCGGAAGGATAATGAGAATCCACGCCAAGGACCGTGAAGAGATCAGGGAGGCTGGCCCGGGAGAGATCGTAGCCCTGATCGGAATGAAGATCACCAAGACGGGTGACACCTTGTGCGATCCGGAACATCCCCTGTACCTGGAGAACATAACCATCCCGCCCTCGGTGATCGAATTGAAAGTGACGCCACCATCGCAGAAAGAGCAGCAAAAGATGGGCGAGGCATTGAAGAAGTTGGCCAACGAAGACCCCTCGTTCAACGTCCGCGTGGATGATGAGACCAACGAGACCATCATCGCCGGAATGGGTGAATTACACCTTGAGATCATTGTCGACCGGATAAAGCACGAATTCGGCGTGGAACTGGAAGTCGGGGAACCGGCTGTGGCTTACCGCGAAACCATTACCGAGGAGGTCGAGAGCAACTACAAGCACTCCAAGCAGACCGGCGGCAAAGGTCAGTACGCCCATACTGTAATGCGGATCGAACCCAATCCGGGCAATGGATTTGAGTTCGTCGACAAGATCAAGGGCGGCGTCATCCCGATGGAGTTCATCCCATCAGTCAGAAAAGGGATCGAAAAGACCCTCGAAGATGGCATCCTCGCCGGATTTCCAGTCCTTGACGTGAAGGTGGTCCTTCTCGATGGCAGCTTCCATCCGGTTGATTCAAGCGATATGGCTTTCCAGACCTGTGCCTCCATCTGCTTCAAGCAGGGCTTCCTCAAAGCCAATCCCGTCCTGCTCGAGCCGGTGATGCGCATCGAAGTGAACACTCCGGATGAATACATCGGGGAGATCGTAGGCAACCTGAACCGCCGTCGCGGCAAGATCGAATCGATGAGGCGCCACCGAAAGGGCTCCCAGAAGGTGAACGGACTGGTGCCCCTGCAGGAGATGTTCGGGTATGCCACCGTCCTGAGGAACCTGTCGAGCGGCCGTGCCAACTATTCAATGGATTTCTTCCAGTATATGAGCGTCCCGGGCTCAATGCAGGTTGAGCTTCTTGAAAAGATCAGGAAAAGCAAGGACAGAAGCTAAAATTGGCTAAATTAGGATCGAACTAAAGATCCTGATTATGTCCTTTGAAGAGAGAATCAGCGCCTCCTACACCTTCAAGGGGGAAACCCTGCTTGCAGGGGTTGCGATGCACGATGGCCAAGCCTATCCCGGGTGTCCAATCCGCATTCCGCTGAAAACAATGAACCGCCACGGCCTGATTGCCGGGGCGACCGGTACGGGTAAAACCAAATCACTGCAGCTCATCGCCGAAGGCCTCTCTGATGCCGGGGTGCCAGTGCTGCTGATGGATATCAAGGGGGATGCCAGCGGACTCGCTCAACCGGGAATGATGAACCCAATCATCCGCCATCGGTCCGACCTGATGGGCCTCGAGTGGAAGGAAAAGGGGTACCCAGTAGAGCTGATGAGCATTTCCGACGAGCCGGGAGTCAAGCTAAGGGCCACCGTTTCCGAATTCGGACCGGTGCTGCTTGGCAAGCTTTTGAACCTGAATGAAAATCAGGGAAGCATCCTCTCGCTGATATTTAAATATTGTGATGACAAAGGTCTTCCGTTGCTGGATATCAAGGACCTGACCAGCGTCATCAATTACATCAACACCGAGGGGAAGGCTGAATTTACCAGTCTTTACGGCCATTTCCAGACAAGCTCCACCGGGATCATCCAGCGCCAGATGGTTGCCCTTGGCCAACAGGGAGCCGATCAGTTCTTTGGGGAACCTTCCTTTGAGGCAGGCGACCTGCTACGAAGGGACCATCGAGGTCTTGGCTACATCAACATACTCAGGCTCAGCGATATTCAAGCGAAGCCCGACCTGTTCAGCACTTTTATGCTCTGTCTGCTGGCGGAGATATTCCAGAAATTTCCGGAAAAGGGCGACCTGTCCAAGCCGGAACTGGTGATCTTCATTGACGAGGCCCACCTGGTCTTCAGGAATGCCACACGCACCCTGCTCGAACAGTTGGATATGACCATCAAGCTGATACGATCAAAAGGGGTTGGTATCTTCTTTGTAACCCAGGTGCCGGATGACATCCCGGCAAACATCCTGAGCCAGTTGGGACTGAAAGTCCAGCACGCCCTGAGGGCCTTTACCGCCAATGACCGGAAATCCATCAAGGCAGCGGCCGAGAACTATCCCTTGTCTGACTTTTACAAGACCAATGACCTGATCACCCAGCTTGGCATCGGCGAAGCCCTGATCACTGCGCTCAATGAAAAGGGCATTCCCACCGAGTTGGCTCATACCTTGATGCGCCCGCCCTGTTCAAGGATGGACATTCTGACGCCCCAGGAGATCCAGGAGCTGAACAGCCGTTCCGAGCTGGTGAGGATCTACAACCGGCCCATTGATCGCCAGAGCGCCCACGAGATCCTTTTTGACAAGATCAACCGTGCGGCTCCAGGGCAGCCTGAGCGCGCCACAACTGGGCGGAAAACAAAGGAGAAATCACTATTTGAGGAGGTGATGAAGAGTCCGTTGACCCGCACGATTGTGAGGGAAGCCGCCCGGGGTCTTTTCGGAGTGATGGGGGTAAAAACGCGGCGATAACCACTCATCCCGGTTTTTCCATAACTTAGAAGGGTCTTTCAGCCTTTCCTATGACACGCTACCTAACCGGCCTCTCGATCCCGTGCCTGATGGCAGCGGCTGTCCTGATCAATGCCTGCAAGCAACTTCCCCAAGCCCCGCTACCTGACGCTGAGGAGATAAGCCGCAGGATCAGCCTGGATTTTTCCAAAACCGAGGCTCAGGTCAGGGAGTCCCTTGCCCACTACTTTCCCCTTTTGAGCGACTCCCAGTTGATGGCCTGGGAGTCGGACGGCAGACTCGAAATGAGGTTCATCCGCGGTGAAAAGCGCTATTTCAACTACGCGGTCGGCAACCTATTCCGCACCGATCCCGGGGCACGGCAGGTTCGTGACCGCCTCTACCCTCCCCGGCCAGATCCGCTCGATTCGATTTGCCTTCAGAACACCAGGGCCATCGTGGATGCCCAAAACAGCGGCTCACCCGTCGTAACAATGGAGATCACCATTGAGTTCAGCTTGACCGTGGATGCGGATGCCGTCCCTCCGGGAGAGACCATTCGCTGCTGGTTGCCTTTCCCCAAGGAGTCGCAACCCAGGCAAACAGGGGTGACCCTCCTATCCTCTGCGCCAAAGGCGGTTAAGCACTCTTCCCCAACAATCGGCCATTCCTCCCTATATGCCGAACAAATGGCCGTGGCCGGCCAGCCTACCGGGTTCAACTACCGGGCTTCCTTTCAGATATCAGGTCAATGGTTTGATCCGGAGCTTTTTCAAACAGCCCGACCCAAGACGGGCCGGCGGCCCTCAAGTCGATTCACCAGCGAAGCGCTGCCGCAGGTCATCTTTTCCGATGCAGTCAAGGCTCTGACCGACAGCCTTTCCGGAACCGAAACCAATCCGTACCAACTGATCAGGAGGTTTTACCACTGGATCGATGAAAACATCCCCTGGGCTTCGGCCCGGGAGTATTCCACGATGGACAGCATCCCTGATTACGTCCTCCGCAACAAGCGGGGCGATTGCGGGATGGTTACCTTCCTGCTCCTCTCAATGGCCCGCCACAAAGGCATCCCGGCCAGATGGCAGAGTGGCTGGATGCTTCATCCAGGGAAACTCAACCTTCACGACTGGGCTGAAGTATGGTTCGCTGAAACCGGTTGGATACCGGTTGACCAGTCGTTCGGACTTCAAGAAAGTCCCGATCCTCGTCTCAGGGAATTTTATGTCAGCGGAATCGACTCCTACCGCATGATTGTAAACGACGGCTTTGCGCAACCCCTGGATCCCCCGAAGCAATTTCCACGGTCGGAGCCATTTGATTTTCAACGCGGTGAAGTGGAGTGGAGAAATGGAAACCTCTATTTCAACCAATGGGATTATCACCTGGAAGTAATTTCGATTGAACCAATTCCAACCAATTCCAAATCAATCAAACAATGAAAGCAAGGTTAAGCCGCATTTTTCATTTTCTCCTTCTTGCAGTATTAATTGCTGGATGTCAGCCAGATACAAAGCAACTGGAGAGTGCCCGGTTCGCGATCGACTCCATTCAGAGCCAATGGATACCCGACTCACGCGTGGCACTTTTCTCCATCAAGGCGTCCAGCGTGGATGGCCGCATCCAGCTCCACGGCAAGGCCACCGAGGGGGATGCGGTTGAAGCGCTTCTTGCGGCATTGACCAGACAGCATATTCCATTTACTGACAGCATATTGCTTCTGCCCGATTCCAACCTGGGCGACCGGACCTGGGGACTCATCACCTTGTCTGTAGCCAACATCAGGTATAATCCTTCCCAGTCGGCGGAGATGGCCACCCAGGCCCTGATGGGGACCCCTGTCAGGATCCTCCAGGAAGAGAACGGTTACTACCTGATTCAGACGCCCGACCGGTACATCTCCTGGACTGAATCAGCCGGGGTGGCACTCAAGAGCGCCGACGATATGGAGCGGTGGAAAACAGCCGGCCGGTTGCTGTTCACGGGTGATTTCGCATTGATATACAGCCTACCAAGCGAGCTTTCCGATCCGGTTTCTGACCTGGTATCCGGTGGCATTCTTGAAGCGGATCTCTCCCTGAAGCCCTCGTCCGGCTTCCTGCCGGTCGTGCTGCCCGATGGCCGCAAGGGGTACCTGCGGGGCAATCAGTGCCGCGATTTAAAAGATTGGAGCGGCCGGGCATCCGTTAGTGGCGGGCAGATAGTCTCCACGGCCCGTCAATACCTGGGCCGGCCCTATCTCTGGGGAGGCACCTCTCCCAAGGCATTCGACTGCAGCGGTTTCACCAAGACGGTTTATTTCCTGAATGGCTACATCCTGTCGAGGGACGCCTCCCAGCAAGTTAATGAAGGCGTTCTGATCAACCGGGAGTTTCGGCCTGAAGAGCTGCAACCGGGCGACCTGCTCTTTTTCGGACGCAAGGCCACCCCCGAAAAGCCTGAACGGGCCACACACGTTGGCCTTTTCCTGGACGACTCCCGGTTCATCCACTGCTCGGGGTTGGTGAAGATCAACAGCCTTGATCCGGCAAGTGCCGACTTCCGCAGGTATTACATCGATAATCTTTTGCAAATCAAGAGGCTTCTGAGCGACACTGATCAGCCGCAAAAAATCTCAGACCATCCCTGGTACTTTTAATCCGATGAAAACCAATAGACGAAGGTTCCTGTTGACCTCAGCCTATAGTGCAGCCGGTCTTTCGCTCGCTCCGATGGCGGCCTTCTCCGGCCGACCCGCTCCCCGCCTGCCCGGTAGCCGGATGAAACTATCCTTTGAGCCCTTCAATCTGGCTCTCAGGCATCAGTTTACCCTGGCCGGATCGTCGCGGTCAACCACGCCGGTAATGTTGACCCGTATTGAATATGAAGGCGTTACCGGTTATGGAGAGGCCTCGATGCCGCCCTACCTGGGCGAGTCGCACGAAACAGCCGCCCACTTTCTCTCCCGTGTCGATCTTGGTCAGTTCCGGGATCCATTCCTGATGGAGGAGATCCGGGAGTACGCTGACCAGTTGGCGCCCGGGAATCCGGCCGCAAAAGCTTCCCTGGACATTGCGCTGCACGATCTGACCGGCAAATTGATGGCGCAGCCCTGGTTCAAGATATGGGGGCTGGATCCGGAGAAAACACCCAACACCTCCTTTACCATCGGAATCGATACCGAAGAGGTGGTCAAGGAGAAAACCCGTGAAGCCTCAGCCTATAAAATACTCAAGGTCAAGCTGGGCAGGAACAACGACCGGGAGATGATCCAGGCTGTTCGTTCGGTAACCCAGGTGCCG
>JAWOHI010000218.1:0-2737 GCA_046485255.1 Bacteroidales bacterium | reverse complement strand
CGGATCATGATCAGGCGCGGGTTGATCTTCGGGGTCCCACATACCCCGGAATACATCAACTGGTTGAAAGAGACCCTCTCCCCGGGTTCAATCGTGGGTTTGGACAGCCGGTTTTTTTCGGTTGCCCTGATCCGCCACATAAAGGATTCCCTGGCTGATTCCGGTATCCGCCTGGATACCTCCGCCAGCCTCCTGGCTGAAGTCTGGCGCGACCGGCCGGGGCTCCCCACCGGGCCCGTCTTTGACCATCCCGTCGGATATGCGGGTCACTCCCGGGAAGAAAAACTGAGCCTCGTCCGGAGTGCACTTGAAAATCAAAATTCTGATTACCTGTTTATTACACCCCTGGATGAGGTCGCCTGGCTTTTTAATCTGCGGGGGAACGACATCCCTTTCTGCCCGTTGTTCATCGCCTACGCACTGGTGGGGCTAAATGAGGCGATCCTCTTCGTCCATCCGGGTAAAATACCGGTAGAGCTGGCCAACCGGATGGTTTCCGAGGGCATTCGCCTGGCAGACTATGACCGTTGCGAGGAGGTGCTTCTGCAAATTCCGGAAGGATCGACCGTCAGCCTGGCACCGGAGAAAACCAACGGAGCTGTCTATGAGACGATTGCCTCCCGGGCTTTTATCCGGGAGGGGATGAATATCACGACCGCGCTTAAGGCGGTGAAAAATGCTACTGAAATAGCCCGGTTGAAGGAGGTAATGATCCGCGACGGGGTAGCCTGGGTAAAGACACTCCAGGAGATTGACCACAAACTAGCTCAGGGAGAAGAACTTACTGAGATCGGAATTGCCCGGCGCATTGCCTACTTCCGCTCTTTAGAAGAGGATTACCAGGGGGAAAGCTTTCACCCGATCTCGTCATTTGGCCCACACGGAGCGGTCGTCCATTATAGCGTAACCGACGAGACCTCCATCCAGGTCGGCCCCGTGGGCATTTACCTGTTAGACTCCGGGGGCCAGTTTACCGGAGGCACCACCGACACCACCCGCACGGTTGTTTTGGGCGAACCCACCCCGGAGCAACAGCGGGATTTCACCCTGGCCCTGAAAGGCACCCTGGGGGTATCGATGCTCCGGTTTCCCGCGGGAACGCGAGGGTATCAGATCGATGTCCTGGCGCGGCTGGCTTTATGGAACGAGGGACGAAATTACGGCCACGGCACAGGGCACGGAGTTGGATTCTTTCTCAATGTCCACGAAGGGCCCCAAACCATCGGGGCTTCGGCCTCCGGCTATATGCAGGTGACCCTGGAGCCCGGAATGGTGACCACGGTGGAGCCCGGGTTTTACGTGGAGGGTGCCTACGGGGTCAGGACAGAAAACATGACCCTGGTGGTGCCCGATATCGAGACGCCTTATGGAACTTTTTACCGGTTTGAAACACTCACACTGGTTCCCATCGATCGCAGGTTGATCGATATGGCCTTGCTGACTTCGTCTGAGCTGGACTGGCTCAACCGGTATCACCTCACCGTCAGGCGATGGTTGGTACCACGATTGGAAGAACCGGTCCGGCATTGGCTCGAACGGGCCACCGAACCCCTTTAAATGTTTTAATGGAACTACTAATCAAGAACATACTGCAACTACTCCAGGTACGTGAAGGTGCCGAAAAGCGGGTTGCAGGGGCGGGATTGGCCGATCTTCCCCTGATCGAAGGGGCCTGGCTGCACCTCCGCAACGGGAAGATAGCCGGTTACGGTCGGATGGTCGATATGCCCCCGACGGATTGTCCGGTGCTGGACGCCACAGGCAGGATCGTGATGCCCGCTTTCTGCGATCCCCATACCCACCTGGTTTACGCCGGGAGCAGGGAGCAGGAATTCGTCGACCGGATCCGTGGATTAAGCTATGAGGAGATTGCCCGCCGGGGTGGCGGGATCCTCAATAGCGCCATCAGGCTTCGCCAAACCACTGAGGATCAACTGTATGAGGAAGCAATGCACCGGATTCGGGAGATTATCGCCCTGGGAACTGGTGCGGTGGAGATAAAAAGCGGTTATGGACTCGACACTGCGTCGGAGCTGAAAATGCTGCGTGTAGTTCAACGGATCAGGGAAACTGCCCCGTTGACGGTCAAGGCGACCTTCCTTGGCGCGCACGCCGTTCCACCGGAATACCGGGGGCGGCAGGGCGAGTATGTTGACCTGATTGTCAAGGAGATGATACCGGCGGTGGCAGCGGCCGGACTGGCTGACTTCGTGGATGTCTTTTGCGACCAGGGCTTTTTCACGCCCGATGAGACCGCCAGGATTCTCGATGCTGCTTCAAAGTTTGGTTTGGTTCCAAAAATCCACGCTAACGAGCTGGGCTTCTCGGGAGGAATCCAGACCGGGGTGGCCCATTCGGCCTTGTCGGTCGATCATCTCGAGTTCACCGGCGAGGAGGAGATCAAGCTTCTGAAGGAGTCGGACACAATGCCGACCCTCCTACCGGGCGCCGCCTTCTTCCTCGGCCTCGAGTGGCCTCCGGCCCGCCGGATGATTGATTCCGGGCTCCCCGTGGCGCTCGCCTCGGATTACAATCCGGGCTCCTCCCCGTCAGGCAATATGATGACCATCCTGTCGCTGGCCTGTATCTGCCTCCGGATGCTCCCGGCCGAGGCGATCAATGCCGCCACCCTGAACGCGGCCTATGCGATGGGCGTCTCCGATTTGCTTGGGAGCATCACCCCGGGAAAAACCGCAAGCCTCATCATCACCAAACCGGTGCCGAGCTATGAGTTCCT
>JAWOHI010000294.1:0-7847 GCA_046485255.1 Bacteroidales bacterium | reverse complement strand
TCCAGGTATTGAACCTGGCTTTTTACCCGCGGGAGAGAGGACCGTATAATTATGACACCAGGGAGTCGTCCTATTCGGCCGGCCTTAACCGCGACGGAACCCTCCGGGCACCCGATACCCGATGGGGCGGTGTTATGAGCTCCCTTTATACCAACGACTTCGAGGCAGCTAACGTGGAGTACCTGGAGTTCTGGGTGATGGACCCCTATGTAGAGGACGAAAAGCGCAACATCCGGCGCGACGATTATGAACCGGTCCTGATGTTCAACCTGGGTAACATCTCCGAAGATATTCTCAAGGATGGCCGCAAGTCGTTTGAAAACGGCCTCAACGGACGGGAGAACCTCAACTACGTGGATACCACCGCCTGGGGAAGGGTTCCGGTAGCGCAGTCTTTCGTCAATGCCTTCGACAACGACATTCAGGCCCGGCAGTCGCAGGATATCGGACTGGATGGCCTGAACAACGATGATGAACGCTCCTTCTTCAGCCATTACCTGGATTCACTGATGGGAATTCTCGACCCCACAGCAGCGCTCTATGAAGAGATGCTGAATGACCCGTCAGGTGATGATTACCATTATTATCGTGGAGGTGATTACGACGCCCTGAGATTGGGCATTCTCGACCGTTACAAGAAGTTCAACGGGTTGGAGGGGAACTCCCCTACAGCCGAACAATCGCGCGAATCTTATCCGACCCAGTCGACCAACCTCCCCGACGTGGAGGACATCAATATGGACAACACCCTGAACGAGTCGGAATCCTATTTCCAGTACAAGGTCAGTATGCGCCCCGAAGATTTCCAGGTTGGCAGGAATTTCATTACGGATGCGATGGTCGGCAAGAACATCGACGGGGATCCCGTTACCTGGTACCAGTTCAAAATCCCGATCTATGAGCCGGACAAGGTGGTCGGCAGCATTCAGGATTTCAAGTCGATCCGCTTCATCAGGATGTTCCTGAGGGGATTCTCAGATGAGGTGATCCTGCGCTTTGCCACCCTTGAGTTGGTTAAAGGGGAGTGGAGGAAGTACAACCTGAGCCTCCTGGAGGGATCCGAACACCTGACAACGCCCGAATATACCAGGGCCAAATTCGAAGTTTCGGCGGTCAATATCGAGGAGAACGGGAACCGTTACCCCGTCAATTATATTCTCCCCCCAGGCATAACCCGGACAACCGATCCGACCAATCCACAGATGATCCAGCAAAACGAGCAGGCCATTGAGTTGAAGGTGACCGACCTGGAAGACGGGGATGCCCGGGCCTCCTACCTGAACCGCTCGATCGATATGCGGCAGTACAAGAAGATGAAAATGTTCGTCCACGCCGAGGCCGTTGATGAGACTCAGCTCAGGGACAACGAACTGCGTGCCTTCATCCGGATCGGTGCCGACTATACCAGGAACTACTACGAATACGAGGTGCCGCTGAAGCTGACTCCCCACCTGCGGCCACCGGCCAGGTATGACCAGTACAGCTTTGCCGACCGTTCAACGGTGTGGCCGGCAGAAAATGAGTTTGTGGTCGCACTTGAAATATTCCAGCAAATCAAGCAGTTGCGAAATGATGAAATGCGTCGGGAGGGTTCGGAAATCACGTTGGAGACTTTCTTTGAAATGATGGACGGCCTCAACAGGGTCCTCGTCGTGGGTAATCCCAACCTCGGGAACATCCGTACCATAATGATCGGGATCCGAAACCCGTCGAAATCGAATAACCCGGGCAATGACGACGGCTTGCCAAAAACGGCCATCGTATGGTTTAATGAGCTGAGATTGACCGACTTTGATGAGTCTGGCGGTTGGGCGGCCAATGCACGGCTGAACGCCACCCTGGCTGATCTGGGTAACCTCTCGGTGGCAGGCAGCGGCAGTGTTCCCGGGTTTGGGAGCATCGATAAGAAGGTCCAGGACCGCAGCAAGGAGGAGATCCTGCAGTATGACGTGTCGACCAGTTTGCAGCTTGGGAAGTTCTTCCCGAAGAATTTCGGCGTGCAGTTGCCGCTCTATATGGGCTATTCGGAGGTTATGCGCAATCCGCAGTATAACCCCCTTGATCCGGACATCCCCTTGCAGGCGGCTTTGGACAACGCCGCAACCAGGGCTGAGCGCGATTCGATCCTGTTTGCATCACAGGATTACAACAGGCGGAAGAGCATCAATTTCACCAATGTAAGGCTTGAACCGGGCACCGCCACGCAAAGAAGGGATCCCAAGATTTATAGCATCGCGAACTGGTCGGTTTCCTACTCGTTCAACGAGACCTTCGCCAGGAACGTCAAGACCGAATCCAACCTCAACAAGAATTACAACGGGGTGATCAGCTATGTCTATTCCAGCAATCCCAAGCCTTGGGAGCCGCTGAAGAAATCCAAGGTTCTTGAAAGTCCATCGCTCAGGCTGATCCGCGAGTTCAACTTCTACCCCAAGCCTTCGATGATCCGCTTCCAGACCAATATGGTCAGAAGGTACAGCGAGCTCCAGCTCCGCAACGTCGCCAACCCGGCCTACAAACTGGAACCTACCTACAACAAGAATTTCAACTGGAACCGGAATTTTGACTTCCGTTGGGATCTCACCAGGGCGCTCAAGCTGGAGTTCAACTCATCGAACATCGCCCGGATCGACGAGCCGGATGGCCCGATCCGCAAGGGTGAGCTTGATTATGAACAGAAGCGCGACAGCATTTGGCAGAACATTCTGGCCTTCGGACGGCCGGTGCAGTACCACCACTCCGTCATAACCTCCTACAGCCTGCCGCTGAACAAGATACCGATGCTTAACTGGCTGAACGCCAATGCAGCCTATCGAATTGATTACGACTGGACCGCCGGCCCTGTCACTGCAGACACCGTCCAACTCGGCAATATCATCCAGAACGCCGGCAATTTCCAATTGAACGGATCGGCCAACCTGCAGACCCTTTACAACAAGGTTGGATACCTTAAGAAGATTGATGACAAGTATAAGCGAGCCCAATCGGTTTCACAGGCCAAGCCAACCAAGACGGTAAAGTTTGAGGCCGATAAGATCAATGTGAAAGAGGGGCAGCCCAAGGTCATCATTCACGATCTGATGACCAAAGAGGTCAAAGTTAAATTTTTCGATCAGAACAACCGGGTAATGGAAACCGAAATGGCCGTGGTCAACGAGCGGCGTATTACGATTACGGCACCACTGGACGTTAATGGCGGTCGGATTGAAGTGGAGGGCGTCGTGGAGGTGAAGGATAACCCGTTCATTTTCGTTACCGAGAATTTCATGAGGATCCTGATGGGAGTCAAGACCCTCAACCTGAACTATTCTACCGACAACGGGACCCTGCTCCCCGGATTTATGCCGGTGCCCCAGATAGCGGGATTGTCCAGCAACAATGGGCTGCTGGCTCCAGGGCTGCCTTTCGTAATGGGCCTGCAGAATGATGGATTTGGTGATTACGCGGCTGAAAATATGTGGCTGACCACCGACTCCACACTCAACCAGGCTTACACGATTTCCCGGAACCAGGGGGTCCAGTTCAGGGCGAGCGTTGAACCTTTTACCGACCTGCGCATCGAGCTGAACGCCACGCATTCGATGAACCGGAATCAGGAGCAGTTCTACTATTATGCCGGGGATGGCCGTTTCAACGCGGAGAGCCAGATGTTCAGCGGTAATTTCAGCATGAGCTACCTTTCCATCGGTTCGGCCTTTGAAAGACTACCGCAAGAAGGGGAGGACCTGCGATCACCCACTTTTGAAAAGTTCAAGAACAACCGGAACGTGATATCCAGGCGCCTGGGTGAAGAGCGCCTGGCCAACCAGCTACCCGGAAGCCCGGTTTATGACCCCATTACCGGCGCGCCCGTGGGCTACTCATCCGGTTACGGCCCCACCTCACAGGAGGTGATCATTCCCGCTTTCCTCGCGGCTTACGCCAATAAAGACCCCGAACAGATCAGTCTCACGGCTATGCCGGGCGTACTGAGTATGCTGCCGAACTGGCGGGTCCAGTTCAGCGGAGTGAGGAACTCGGCCTTCGTGAAAAAGTATTTCCGCAACTTCAACGTGACACACTCCTACCGGAGCACATACTCCGTAGGAACCTTCTCGACCAACCTTTTCTATAATCCGGACGAGGTGGACGGGCTGAATTACATCCGGGATGTTCAGGAAAACTTCTTGCCGGAAAGGGAGATTGGTGCGATCAGCATTTCAGAGCAATTGAGCCCGCTGATCAGCTTTGAAGCCCAGATGGTCAACAGCTTGCAGGCCCGCGTGGAGATCAAGAAAACCAGGAACATCTCATTGAGCTTGAACAACAACCAGGTGATGGAAAACCGCTCCAACGAACTGGTTGTCGGTACCGGGTACCAGTTTCAGGATGTTCCCATCACGGTTATGGCAGGTGGTACCCAGCGGAGATTCCAGTCGGACCTGGATCTCCGGATCGACCTCACCTTCCGTGACAACCGGATGATCATGAGGAAACTGGAGGAGGACCTCGACAAGCTGACATCTGGACAGCAGGTGATCACCATCAAGCTGACAGCCGATTACCGGCTCAGCAACCGCTTTAACCTCCGCTTCTACTATGACCAGGTGATCAACGAGCCGCTGGTCATGTTATCCTACCCGACCTCAAATACCAAAGTCGGTTTCAACATCCGTTTTACCTTGACGCAATAAGTCTGGTTTTTTGTACTTTTGAACCAATAAACCAAATTACTAATAAAAGAATACTTGAAATGAACGTACCTGATACCTTAAAGTACACCCAGGATCACGAGTGGATCCGGATAGAGGGCGAGTTTGCCTTTGTCGGGGTTTCCGATTATGCCCAGTCAAACCTGGGCGACATTGTCTTTGTAGAGGTTGAAACCGTTGGTGAAACCCTGGCCAAGGGCGATGCATTCGGGAATATCGAGGCAGTCAAGGCGGTTGAGGAGCTCTATATGCCGGTATCAGGAGAGGTGGTAGAGGTTAATCCGGCACTGGAAGCCACTCCGGAGGTCGTTAACAAGGATCCCTACGGCGAAGGATGGATGATCAAGATCCGGATCACGGATCCTTCCGACCTTGACCTGCTCCTGGATGCAGAAAGCTACTCAAAACTGATCGGGTAAAAAAATGAAGAGAGCCGGGCAAACACCCGGCTCTCTTTTTTCCCTCTGCTCTCACACCATCAGGTAATTATAGGGTCTTCTTCACCGATTTGCTGGTGTAGGCCTCGATGATGTCGCCCTGTTTGATGTCGTTGTAGTTGTCGATGTTCAAGCCGCACTCCAGCCCGTAGGTTACCTCTTTCACATCATCCTTGAACCGCTTCAGCGATCCGAGGAGACCGTCGTAAACCACGATACCGTCGCGGATGATCCGCACGCTGGATCCCCGGAAGATCTTTCCGTCCCGGACGATACAGCCGGCTACAGTGCCCACCTTGGTGATCTTGAATGCTTCGAGCACTTCAAGCGTGCCGGTGATCTCCTCCTTGATCTCGGGACTCAGCATCCCCTCCATTGCGGCTTTTATCTCATTGATCGCATCGTAAATGATCGAATAGAGCCTGACTTCAATTCCCTCTTTCTCGGCCAGCTTACGGGCACTGAGTGAGGGCCTGACCTGGAACCCGACCACGATGGCGTTGGAAGCGGAGGCCAGCAGAATATCGCTTTCGGAAATCTGCCCGACCGCCTTATGAATGATATTGACCTGTATCTCAGGAGTGGAGAGTTTAAGCAGCGAATCGGAGAGGGCTTCGATGGAACCGTCCACGTCGCCCTTAACGATGATATTAAGCTCCTGGAAGTTGCCGATGGCAATCCTCCGGCCGATCTCGTCGAGGGTGATGTGCTTGCGGGCCCTCATCTCCTGCTCACGCTGCAGTTGTTCGCGCTTCGTGGCGATCTCCCTGGCCTCTTTCTCCGTCTCCATCACGTGGAACTTGTCGCCGGCCTGGGGAGCACCGTTCAGTCCCAGCACGACCACCGGCTCCGATGGCCCTGCCTTCTTGATCACGTTGCCGCGCTCGTTCATCATCGCCTTGATGCGGCCGAAATAGCTGCCGGCAAGGACGATGTCGCCCACTGCCATACTACCGGCCTGGAGCAACAGGTTGGTGACATACCCACGGCCCTTGTCGAGCGACGATTCGATGACTGAGCCGACGGCTTTTTTATCCGGATTTGCTTTCAGGTCAAGCATTTCGGCTTCGAGCAGTACTTTTTCGAGCAGTTCCAGTACTCCGATCCCTTTTTTGGCGGAGATCTCCTGCGACTGGTATTTGCCGCCCCAATCCTCGACCAGTAAGTTCATATTGGCCAGTTGCTCCTTAATCTTTTCGCTATGGGCCCCCTCTTTGTCTATCTTGTTGATGGCAAAAACGATAGGGACTCCGGCAGCGGTGGCGTGGTTGATGGCTTCAACCGTCTGGGGCATCACGGAATCATCTGCGGCGATGACGATAATGGCTATATCGGTGACCTGAGCGCCGCGGGCACGCATCGCAGTAAAGGCTTCGTGGCCCGGGGTGTCGAGGAAGGTGATGGTCTTGCCGTTTTCCAGTACAACCTTGTAGGCCCCGATATGCTGGGTAATCCCTCCGGCTTCACCGGCAATGATGTTGGTTTTGCGGATATGATCGAGCAAGGAGGTCTTGCCGTGGTCGACGTGACCCATCACCGTCACGATCGGAGGCCTGGGTTTCAGGTCCTCTTCGTTGTCTTCGCTGACTTCGATCGACTCTTGCACCTCCACGCTGATAAACTCAACTTCGAACCCAAACTCGTCGGCTACTACTGAAATGGTTTCCGCATCGAGGCGCTGGTTGATCGAGACAAACAACCCAAGGCTCATACAGGTGGCGATGATCTCATTAACCTGAACATTCATCAGGTTGGCCAGTTCATTGGCCGTCACAAATTCGGTTACTTTGATGATGTGGCTCTCGAGCTCCATTCGCTCAGCGTCGGCCTGGGCTGTCTGACGGAACTGCTCCCTGCGGGTCCGGCGGTACTTTGAGCCCTTGGATTTCCCCTTGGGGGTGATCCGGGCGAGTGTATCCTTGATTTGGCGCTGTACATCCTCCTCGGAGATCTCAACCTTCACAACCCGCTTTTTGACCTTTGCTTTCTTCTTAACTACCTTGGCGGCATCCTTGTCAACGGCGACGGTTTCGCTAACCGATACCTTGTCTTTTCGGATCCGTTTCCGCTTTTTCTTCTTGGCGCTATCGTCCGCTGCAGCAGCCGCTGTCGTAATGGTTTTCTTTTTCTCGGTTGCCGCCAGGTCGATCTTTCCTACCACGGTCGGACCGGCTAGTTTACGGATGATTTTGTGGTCGGGGCCCTCCTGAACGATCATTCGCCGTTGGCGTTCCACCGGCGCTTCCGCCGGCGCAGCCGCCTGCCCGGCATCGGCTGCGGGCTTTGTTTCCTCCGCTTCCTTTGCTGCTGCCCGCTCCTCGCGGGCTTTGACCGACCGCTTCTGTGGCCTTGTGCGCTGGTTGATCGAATCGATGTCGATCTTGCCCACCACCTTCACCTCGCCGATGAGGTCGCTCGCCTTGGTGGTATGGATCAAGTCCTCGACCGGGGCGGTGGGGGGTTCGGGCACTGCCGGTTCGGCCTGAGCCGCGGATGCGGCGGGGGCGGCCTCTTTTTCGGCCTCAGCCTGATCAGCGACCGGTCCGGCCTCATCCTGTAAGGGGGCGGGAGCCTCCTCTTTTTTCGCTTTGGCAGCGGTTTTTACCTTTGGCTTCTCCAGTTCCACCCTGCCAACCACCTTCGGGCCGGCCGGCTTGTCAACCTTGAAATCAACCTCGGGAGCCTCTTCGATTTTTACTTTCTTCTCCTTGGGAGCCGT
>JAWOHI010000207.1:0-4718 GCA_046485255.1 Bacteroidales bacterium | reverse complement strand
TGCTTGTTTTTCAGCACCTCAATCAACCGGAAATCGGCCGGGAACCCCACCGGCGGTTTCTTCAGCCGCTCCTCGGAGAAGAGGGTGAAACGCTGCTTGAATTCGGGGGCCTCGACCACGGCGAGGTAATCCTCGGGGAAGAGATGGATCTCTTTCCTGATGGCTTTCAGCCAGTTGGCATCGGGCATATAGATGCCGGCCGAGAGGAACCCCTCGCCCGGCTGCAGGTGGAAATAGTAGCCCGGCTCGCCGGTCTTGCGCCCACCACGGGTCATATGAGCCCCGAAGTTGTTTTTGTAGGGGGTCTTGTCGTGGCTGAAGCGGGTGTCGCGGTGAATCCTGAAAATCACCTGTTTGGGCGTCAGGCCCTTGACCCGCGGATCGATGTGGGCCAGGCCGTTCAGTACCTCCCCGATGAACTGTTCAAATACGCCCCGGGCCTCCTGGTAGGATGTCCGGTTTTGCTCAAACCATTCGCGGTTGTTGTTCTTTTCCAGTCCCGACAGGAATTCAATGATCTGTCTCATAATGAATATTTTAATGGTCAGCTTTTCAGCCCCTTGAACACGTAGCCCAGCTCCTTCACACGGGCAGCCACCAGCTCCAGGTTGACCTTCTTGCCGGTGATTTTCACTTGTCCTGTGGCGAGATCGACCGTTACCTCCTCCACCCCCTCGATGGCCGCAATGCCCTTTTCGACGTTCATCCGGCAGTGGCTGCAGGTCATTCCTTCCACCAACACGGTGGAATATAACGGGTTGGCTGTGGTTTCCATTTTATTTGGACGTATTTTGTTTAATAACGGGCGACCCCACTTGTTCCAGGCCGCTATGAGGATGATTGATGTTAGAATAATGGTTGACAGCAGGTTGATTACCGAGCCGGCGGTTCCGTGCTGGTGGTGCGCGTGACTGGAAAGGGTGAACCAGGAAGCCGGGAGCAGTTCGTTGATCAGGAAACCCGAGAGGATGGCGCCGCCGATGATCGTAAAGAGGTAGATCAGGAACGACTTGCGGCCCATCGTGTTGCCGATGACCATCATCGTGGCGACATTGGTGGCGGGCCCGGCCATCAGGAAGACCAGGGCGGCGCCGGGCGATATCCCTTTCATTATCAGCACGGCAGCCAGCGGGATGGATCCGGTGGCGCAGATATACATCGGCACGGAGGCCACCAGCACCAGCCCCATCTCAAGCCACGGGTTGCCGATATACCGGGAAAAGAAACTTTCGGGGATCAGCAGGGAGATCAGCGCCGCGGCCACGAGGCCGATGATCAGCCACTTGACGATATCCTCCACCAGCTCTCCGAAGCCGTAGGTGACCACCGATTTCAGACGCCGCGAGAATGGCTGCGGCTTCTCGGGCCGCGGTTCCACTTCAATGCTTCTATTGGCCGCATACTGGTCTTTCTCCAGCAGGTGACTGGCCGTGCCGCCGAGCAGTCCGGTAAGAAGGGCAACCAGCGGACGGATGATCGCGAAGGGGAGTCCCAGCAGGGAAAAGGTGGCCAGTATTGAGTCGGCGCCCGTCTGGGGGGTCGAGATCAGGAAAGAGGTGGTGGCTCCCTTGGTGGCCCCGTTCCGGTAGAAGGCGATGCCGGTGGGGATCACCCCGCAGGAGCAGAGCGGCAGTGGCACTCCCAAAAGGGAGGCATTCAGCACGGAACCGAAATTACGCCGGCCCATAAAGCGCGTGATTCCGCCTGCCGGCATAAAAGCCTTCAGCAGGCCGGCAAACAGGAATCCAAGCAGCAGGTAGGGAGCCATTTCGCTGACCAGGAAATAGAGCTCCCGTCCAAAATCTCTGATTAAATCCATCGGATGAACTCTTTCAGGAATAACAATTATCGCGGGTTATGGTTCAGGGCTTCATCTCCTCATAATCCACATATTCGCCCTCATCTTTACCGATGAGCTTGTCATTCCGGGCTTTGGAGGGCTCCTCAGGGGTCAGGTCCTCTTTAATTTTCCTGGCTGCTTTCCTGATAACCAGCAGAAAGCGGATCAGGCGGTACACCAGGTAGACCAGGAGCAGGATAAGCAGATATCTAAACATAATCGGATTGAATATTTATTCAGCGTTCGGTTCCCGTTACTATGGGCGGCGGTCCGAACCAGACGGTGAGGTCGTGGTTCAGCACGCCATCCCGGCTGTTGGCCTGGAAACTGATGGCGCCGGTTTTTTCAAAAAGGGCGTTATTGGCACCGAGCGACCGGGCCAGGTTCTTGTTCATCATTTCGCGCAGCATCGGCTGCGAACGGGCCGGCACAAGGTAGCCGGTCAGGTTGGAGCGGACCGGGAACTGGCCGGTCAGGGTCAGGAACATCGGATCGGTATCCATCAGCTGGTTCAGCGACTGCTGCTGCAGGAACCGGTCGACGAGCCCGGGCTCATCGGCGAGGATCAGCAGGTTGCCCGAGATGGCGTACCAGGATCCTTTCACGCGGTCGAACCATCCGCCTCCGAGCATCCGGGGCAGCTCCTCGATGGGCATCGGTCGGCTCAGGGTTAGGCCTGATGTGGTATCTTCTTTTGAATGAGTGCTTTCTGATTTCGGGCTCCACTCTTCGAGGCGTGCCTGGAGCTTGCTACGGTTTCGCACGGCCGCCACCACGATGGGCCGGTAGGGCCCCGCGCTGTCGACCGGGATCCAGGCCAAAGTCAACTCACTCAGTCCGATCTCCTGAAAAGCCTCTTCCAGGCTTCCTTTGATCAGTTTCTCGGTGCGGGCCATTATCCGCTGCCTGGCCACCCCGGCGGGGGTTCCTCCGAGGTAGTCGGAGAGTGCCTTAAGGTAGGTAGCCGGCTGGTCGATGCCGACGGAATAGAAGGCGGTGGTTCCGGCCGGCAGTTGCCGGGAGGTGCTCATCGGCACCGGCTTCTGGCCGGCGAAGATATTCAGGTAGGAGCTGACCGTGTCGCCCGGCAGGGCAACCCCTTTGAGGAGCAGCATCTGCTCGTAGAGGGTCAGGTTGAGCCCCGCCCACTCGCCGTAGCGGTTGAACCGCAGGAAGGGCTCGGCGCTCTTGGCGTTAAGCCCCGACCCCACGAGGGCGGGAAATGCTTTGAGGTTGACGAGGATCCGCGATCCGTCCTGCTGCCCCGTCAGCCAGGCCAGCCTACCCACGGCAGGTATCCGCTCTTTTAGCGGCGGCTGCCCCTGGAGCCGTATGGCGTTCTCCACCAGGATCGGCGAGGGGCTCAGGACTACGAAACGGTCAAGGACGGATAGCGAAAGGGACGGGGTGGGCGCACCTTTCTCAAAATCAACCCGGTGGATCAGCTGACCGCTGTACTTCCGCTCCGTCCACCGGCCGGTCCGCCCGCTGATCCGCTCGACCATCCGTTGGAGGGCCGAAGCGTTGCTCCGGTCGTTGGTGACCAGGATCAGCAGGTACTGGTAACTGTTGCGAAAGGTCTGGTGCACCGACACTACGCCAGGCCGCAGCAGCAGCGGCTCACCACCCAGTGGTCCGGCCTGGGGCAACAGGCCCGCCAGGGGGGCGATCCGGTTAAGCCGGCCGATGAGGGGGGCCAGGCTGTCCGATTCCAGGATCAGGACGGCATCGGTCGGGACCAGGTCGAGGGCAGGGTTCTCCACCGCCCTACCCGCCTCCTGGCGACAAGAGGTGAAAAGCACCGCCGTGGTGGCGATCAGGGCTAAAAGCCGGTACAGATGGGTCCGCTGGAGCATCGCAGTTTAATTCAAGGCTGTAAAATTACTCTTTTTGCGCTCAATGTATGGTTATCGACGCTCCTGTAACTATCTTTGTGCCCCGGATTTATCGCTGCAAAAAGCAGGCTCCCTGTGTTTAACGCTTTGTTCCAACGAGTATGAGAGTATTGAAATTCGGGGGCACTTCGGTGGGAACCCCACAAAGGATCCGGGAAGTCGGGCACCTGATCAAGGGCCCCGGCCAAAAGATCGTGGTCCTGTCGGCAATGGCAGGAACGACCAACGACCTGGTCTCCTACGCTGAATATTTATACAGGAAAGATTCCGCCCAGGCACGCGCCCTGCTCGAGGCCCTGCGCCAAAAGTATTTTGCCGTGGTGGAGGAGCTTTTCGAAACCGACGATTATAAGGATAAGGGCATTGATCTGGCAAACAGCCATTTCGACTACCTCAACGGCTTCAACCAGGACCTGTTCACCCGCCACGAGGAGAAGGCGGTGCTGGCCCAGGGGGAGCTGATCTCCACAGCGTTGATGCATTTTCATCTGCTGGAGACGGGTTACCCGGCCGTGCTGCTGCCGGCACTGAATTTTATGCGGATCGACAAAGACCAGGAGCCCGACAACTACTATATCCGGGAGAACATCCGTCGCGAACTGGCGCAATACACCGATAATGAACTGTTTATCACTCAAGGATTTATCTGTCGCAATGCTTTTGGGGAGATCGACAACCTGAAGCGCGGCGGCTCCGACTACACCGCCTCGATCATCGGGGCGGCGGTGAATGCGGAGGAGATCCAGATTTGGACCGACATTGACGGGTTTCACAACAACGACCCGCGTTATGTGAGCGTCACCCGGCGCATCGACCGGCTATCGTTCGACGAGGCGGCCGAGCTGGCCTATTTCGGCGCCAAGATCCTCCACCCCACGAGCGTCAGGCCCGCCAAGGAGAAGAACATCCCCGTGAGGCTCAAGAACACGATGGAGCCCGCCTCTCCCGGAACCCTCATCGCTTCGGGCGACAGCGGGAGCGGC
>JAWOHI010000228.1:0-3200 GCA_046485255.1 Bacteroidales bacterium | reverse complement strand
GTTCTATGAGTAGTGCGTAGTTGGTTTCCCTGTATTCGGCCCGCTCATCGCCAAGGTAATCCCCGAACGCCTTGGTGTGTATCAACATCGCACGGCGGGCCGGTTCGGTGAACCATCCCAGGTTGGGCACGCACTCGGGCTCACAGGCTCCCAGGAAATACCACTGTCCATCGGCCCAGAATTCAACCCAGGCGTGGGTGTCATCGGAGTGCGCCCAGCGTGGCGTATAGACCTGCCTGGCCGGGATGGATACGGCACGCAGGGCCGCCACGGTGAAGGTCGACTCCTCCCCGCACCGCCCATATGCCGTTTTCATCGTGGCCAGCGGGGCCGAGGTGCGAATATCCGTACCCCGATAGGTCACCTTCTCGTGGCACCAGTGATTGACTTCCCGTGCGGCCTCCGTCATCGGCAGACCTTGGATCCGATCCTTCAACTCGTTGAAAATGACGATTCGGGCCGTATCCAAGTTCTCATTGTTCACCCTGCAGGGCAGGACGAAATGGCGGAAGAGGCTCTCCGGAATCATCTTTCCCCAGGCAAAGGTGTCCCGGGCTGCCAGGCTCCACCGCACCTGTTTCAGGAAAAAGTTACCATCATAATCGGCCAGATCACTCAGCGGCATATAGGCATACAGGAACTTCAGCCCCTGCTCCTCATTGACTGCGAGCTCATTGTTGAATACTTCAAACAGGGCAGCCTCCCGGTTGACAGCCAGTGTCTTACGCTCGGCAAACCTGGCCTCCACCCGGGCCGCGTAGCCCTGATCCGAATAGATCCTGAAACGATCTGTTTTACAGGATGTTAACAGGACCAGGACTACTGCGGTCCATAGGAAGAACAGCGTGTTTGACTGGTAGTTTCTTGCTTTCATCTCAATAGGTACTTTATTATGTTCGACCCCCAGACTGAAGTCTGGGGTAAGTGAAGATCCAGCCCCGTGCCCCCGTGTCCCCGTGCCCCTGTGCCCTAATTTCAAGCTAATGTAATTTTTTTCACCCATTTTTTTTGTTATTCAGAATCCGTTCTTACTTTTGACCCGATTTTCGGAGCATGAAAGCAAATACCGGTACCTATCATTACTTTTTCTTTTTCGGCTTTTATTTTAAAAGCACGACCGGGAAAGCCATGATCGAAAAGATTACCCAATAGAGGCAACCAAAAAAGATCATAAGGAAGTCCCGGTCAGAAGAGGCCGGGACTTTTTTGTTAAAGCAGGGTTATGACAACAGAAACGGAAACCATCAGGGCAGCCATCCAGGGGATCGCAGGATCATTCCACGATCAGGCTGCCGTTGAATTTTTTCAGGATAAGCAGGTGGTGTTGGTACCCTGCCGGTCGTTCGAGGACCTGTTCGAGCAGGTGGCCAGCGGCCTGGCCGATGTGGCCGTGATGGCCATCGAGAACACCGTAGCCGGATCGCTGCTGCCGAACTACGCCCTGCTGAGGGAATCGGGTTTCACCATCTTTGGCGAGCTGTTCCTTCGGATCAGCCAGCACCTGATGGCTTTGCCGGGCCAGGGGCTTCACGACCTGACCGAAGCCTACTCTCACTATATGGCCATTGCACAGACCAGGTCATTCTTTCGCTCATACCCAAATATCAGGCTGATCGAGTCGGAGGACACCGCCGCCAGTGCGCGCTGGGTGGCCGAGGCGCGGCAGACGGGCCGGGCGGCCATTGCCGGCGAGCGGGCCGCCGAACTCTACGGATTGGAGATCCTGGCCAATGGCATTGAAACCAACAAACGGAATTTCACCCGGTTCCTGTTCCTTTACAAGCCCAATGGCACTGAGCGTTTCAGCATTGCCCAACCCGACAAGGCCTCCCTCTCCTTCTCTCTGCCGCACAAGACCGGGAGCCTGTCACATATTCTGTCGATCTTCTCATTTTACGATATCAATCTGACCAAAATACAATCGATCCCGATCATCGGGAAGGAGTGGGAATACCATTTCCTGATCGACCTGACCTTTGATGATGAGGTCCGCTACCGCCAGTCGCTGCAAGCCATCAGGCCGTTGACTACTGAGTTGGTGATTTTGGGAGATTACAACCAAGGGAGGCATATCGAATGAACAAGCATCTGATTGAGCCGTCGGCCAGGATCCAGGGTGTCGACGAGTACTATTTTTCATCTAAGCTCCGTGAGATCAGGCAGATGAACCTGACTGGGGAGCCGGTGATCAACCTGGGGATCGGCAGCCCCGACCTGCCCCCTCCGCCCGGTGCGGTGGCTGTCCTGCAGGAACAGGCTGCCTTTACGGGGACGCACGGATACCAGCCTTACAACGGCATTCCGGAACTGAGGCAGGCTTACGCCTCCTGGTACCGGCGTTTCTATTCGGTTGAACTGGATCCCGACAGGCAGGTCCTGCCGCTGTTCGGATCAAAGGAGGGCCTGATGCATATCGCGATGGCCTTTCTGGGCCCCGGCGATCACGCCCTGGTACCGGATCCGGGCTACCCGGCCTATGCAGCGGTCACACGTCTGGCGGGAGCCAAGGTGAAGACCTATCCGCTCCTGCCCGAGAAGGGATGGCTCCCCGACCTGGATTACATTGAGCTGATGGGTTACCAGAAAGCTAAGGTGATGTGGGTCAACTACCCGCATATGCCAACCGGCCAAAGGGCCAGCCGGGAACTGTTTCGGGATCTTGTCCTGTTTGCCCGGGCCAACCGTATCCTCCTGGTTAATGACAACCCTTACAGCTTTATCCTCAATGACGAGCCCCTCAGCCTCCTGGAGGCCGAGGGTGCAATGGATACCGCCCTGGAATTGAACAGCTTGAGCAAATCACACAATATGGCCGGATGGCGTATAGGGATGGTGGCCGGGAGGGCCGAATACCTCGACTATCTGATCCGGTTCAAGAGCCAGATGGATTCGGGGATGTTCAGGCCGATGCAAATGGCCGCTGCGGCCGCACTGGCAGCCGGTCCGGAATGGTATGAGGGGCTGAATGCGGTTTACCGGGAGCGGCGCGAGGTGGTTCACGAGCTCCTTGATACGCTCGGATGCACCTACAGCCTGGATCAGAGCGGACTGTTCGTCTGGGCGCGCATACCCGACGGGGAGCAGTCGGGTCGCGACCTTTCAGAGCGGATCCTGCAGGATCGGAGGGTGTTCCTGACCCCCGGATTCATTTTCGGGCCTCAGGGCGAACAATACATACGTGTTTCATTATGCCAGCCGGC
>JAWOHI010000191.1:0-2868 GCA_046485255.1 Bacteroidales bacterium | reverse complement strand
AATCGAACCTGATCCGCACCTGGTATGCCGCCCGCACGGGGAACAGGTATCAGGAAGCACTACTGGTCATCGCCCTGCCATCAGACACCACCAATCGGGAGAGCTCGGCCCATCAAATTAAAAACGAACTGATAATCAGAGGAATTAACGAGGATCGGATCCGGTTCGAACCGGAAGGAACCAACACCCGCTCGCAGGCTTTGCGGCTGGTCGAGTTAACCGGCGGCCACGTGCCGGTTGCGGTGGTGACCTCACCCGAGCATATGAAGCGATCCATCCTCACCCTCGGCAAGGCGGGGTTCAGTCAGTTATGGGGGATTCCGGCCTTCGAAAATCCAAACGACGCCCCCCTGGAGTTCGAGGACGAAAGCCTGGGTGGCAAGCAGAAAGGCGTTCCAAAAATTGGCCGTAACCTCGGCCTCCGCTATCATTTCTGGACCCAGCTGCACTACGAGCGGCTGGTCGTTAGGGAATACCTCGCCCTGGCCTATTATAAAATGAAAGGATGGATATGATCCTGGGATTGAACATTATTGACCTCATCATCATTCTGGTGTTCATTGCCGTGATGTTATGGATCGGCAAGCAGGCGGAAAAGAAAAACCGGAACACCGACGATTTTTTCCTGGCCGGGCGCAAGCTGGGCAGGGCGTACCAGTTCTTCCTCAATTTTGGCTGCTCCACGAATGCCGACCAGGCCGTGGCGGTATCCCGGGAGGTCTATCGTCAGGGGATCGGCGGGATGTGGATCCAGTTCCTCGTCCTTTTTCTGACTCCATTTTACTGGTTTTCAACATTTTTCTTTCGACGGGTCCGTTTGACTACCATCGGCGACTATTTTACCGAGCGCTTCAACAGCAGGTTCCTAGGCGCAAGCTATGCCGTTTTTACCCTGCTGATGGCCCTCCTGGGCGGTGGCGTGGGGTATATGGTGGCGGCCAAGACAATGGTGGCGATGACCCCCAAGCCCATCGAAGCCTGCACACCTGAACAACAGCGCAGCTTAGCCGAATTCACTGAATTCCAGGCGCTTCGGCAGCAATTATCCCAGGGGTTGACCGATGAGGAGCAGATCCGGTTTGAGCAATTGAGCGATAAAAACAAAAAGGGCGAACTGCGCTCCTTCTACTCCTATACCCGCGAGATCTGGTTCTACTTCATCTACGCCCTGGTGGTTGGCATCTATACGATGATGGGGGGATTCAGGGCAGCGGCCATCACCGACGCCATCCAGGGAATCCTGATCCTGACATTCTCCCTGATCCTCATCCCGGCCGCCCTGATCAAGGTGGGTGGCTTCGGAGGGCTGCACGCCAGCGTGCCAGACTATATGTTCCAACTGTTCGGTTCCACCACGATGAGTGAATACGCCTGGTACACCATCCTGGCTATGTCGTTGGCCAACCTGGTGTCGATCGTGGCGGTGGTGACGGGGATGCAGACGGCCGGTTCAGCGAAAAACGAGACTACCGCCCGCATCGGAATGATTGGAGGGATGTTTACCAAGCGGGTCATAATGGTCTTCTGGGCCCTGGCCGGCCTGCTGGCTATTGCCATCTATGGCGGGCAACTGAGCGACCCCGACCTGATCTGGGGATTTATGACCAACGACCTCCTGGTGCCCGGGGCCATCGGACTGATGCTGGCCGGCATCCTGGCCGCCAATATGTCCACACTGAGCGCTACCTCCATCTCCTATGCCGCCCTGTTCATACGCAATCTATATAAGCCAGTCCAACCCAACCGGTCGGAGAGACACTACCTGACGGTCGGGCGGATCGTCATCGGAGTGACCCTCCTAGGCGGGATCGGCATCGCACTGGTGGTGGACAACCTGCTGGAACTGTTCCAATACATCATCTCCATCCCGGCAATCTTCGGGGCCTCCATTTGGCTGGGATTCATCTGGCGTCGGGTTACCAAATGGGCCGTCATCGTTCAGGTTTCCCTCTGTCTGATGATCTACGCCGTGATCCCGAACGTGTTCCCGGAGATCGACTCCATACGGCACAACCCAGCCCTGGTGGCTGAAACCCTTCCCCGTGAGGCAACCATCCGCACCAAAGCACTGCTTACTGATGTCGAAGCCGGATTGGCCACCGTGGTTGGGGAAAAGATTGAGAAAAACGTGACAGTCCCACCAGTCGGGATCTTCTTTGACAAGGTCTCACGAGACAATCCTGACGATCCCGGCTCACCAAAGGTGGGGCTCGACCGCTTCCACGCGGAGATCTGGGTGATCAGCTGGTTCGGGTTCGATATGACCCACCTTTCGAAGGCCCAACTCGTCGCCCTTCGATTCTTCTTCGACGCCCTCTTCCCTTTCCTGCTCCTGTTCCTGATTTCCTTTTTTACCAGGCCGGTAGCGAAAAGCCTGCTTGACCGGTTCTTTGTCAAGCTCCATACCCCGGTGCAGGCCACTACTGAAGAGGATCAGGCTGCCCTGGCCCGGGCAGAAGCTAACCCCGGGCAGTTCGAAAAAGAGAAAATGTTCCCCCACAGCCAGTGGGAGTTCCGGAAATGGAAAAAGACCGACTACCTGGGATTCTTCGGCAGCTGGGTGCTGGTCGGGCTGGTGATCCTGCTCCTCTGGGTGGTGGTAACGGTGGGCGGATGAAATGTGTTGTCGGTTGCCAGTTGTCGGTTGTCGGTTGTCAGTTGTCGGTTGTCGGTTGTCGGTTGTCGGTTGGCGGTTGGCGGTTTTTTTTCACGCGTCACGATAAAGTTTACGAGTAATGCTTAGCGTCCACACACCCGAAGGTCTGTTCGACAACCTGCTTAAGCAGGTCTGCCGTTTCCTGGAGCAGGATCTGCTTGATCTTTACATCGACGGGGAGCGGGTCAGGGGTTTTCGTTCGCCCGATTCGA
>JAWOHI010000072.1:0-3802 GCA_046485255.1 Bacteroidales bacterium | reverse complement strand
CTGCCCTGTTCAAACAAGAGTGCCACTCCGGCCCAATTGATCAAGATCGGCGGGAAGGTTGATTTCGGCACGACAGACTTTCCCAGAACAGAAGATGGACTCAAACAGGGAATCATCAAGTACGGGCCGATCAGCGGCGGCATCTACGACTGGAGTCACGCGATGACACTCGTCGGGTGGCAGGTGGTTAAGGAGGGCGACCGGTTCTATACCCGGGATCTCAACAAGAGCACCTACTGGATTACAGTTCCGGCAGGAAGCTCCCTCATTGGTACCACCGTCTGGATTTTCAAGAACAGCTGGGGCGGGACTTGGGGAGATGCCGGGTATGTTTATATTCAGACTTCAATGGCTAACGTTGGCTGGACCCACGCCCTGAAGACGCCTGTCCAGAGCCTGGTGCAAAACTATTCGGTACAATGTGTTGACAATGATGAAGATGGATACTACTGGTGGGGGCTTGGCACCAAACCTGCCTCGTGCCCGACCTGCCCCGATCAACCCGACGGGAACGACAGCAATGCCAACCTTGGCCCACTCGACCAGTATGGCAACTGCGTGGTACTCGGTAACCCGCCGGTAGCCGATTTCGTAGCCGACAAACTGGCAATCAACCAGAATCAGTCGGTTTCCTTCACCGACCTGTCCACTAATGCCCCGTCCAGCTGGTCGTGGCAGTTCCCCGGAGGAACCCCTTCAACTTCCATCCAGCAGAACCCCGTAGTAACCTACGGCACGCCAGGTGTTTACAATGTCACACTTACGGTGACCAATTCAGGCGGCAGCGATACGGAGTCGAAGACAAACTACATAACCGTAACCGAGTACATCCCAGCCTATTGTAGTTCAAAAGGTTATGCGGTGGAAGAGTGGATTGCGAGCGTGAAGGTCAATTCCTCGACCAAAACCTCTGGCTCTTCGGGTTCGGCAGGTTATCAGGATTTTCTTTCCCAGGTATTTACCCTCGGCAGTGGCCAAGCGCACGCTGTTACATTAACTCCGGGATTCTCAGGGAGGTCCAAGTTCGAATACTGGTCGATTTGGATCGACCTGAATGGCGACAAGGACTTTGACGATCCAGGTGAATTGCTGCTCACGGCATCCAAGAAAAACTCGGTCTTTAGCGGCAGCATCACCATTCCGGTTATGAGCGCCCTGGAGACCCGGATGAGGGTATCCATGAAGAGAGGGGCCCTGGCTGGTCCGTGCGAGTCGTTTAGCGCCGGGGAGGTGGAAGACTATACCGTCCTGATATCCGGTCCGGTAGCTCCGGTAGCCAATTTTACGGCCTCACCCAATCCGGTGCAGGCTGGCGGGATGGTTCAGTTCACCGACCTTTCGACCGGGAGTCCGACCTCCTGGAACTGGAGTTTCGTCGGAGGGAGTCTAAATTCCTCGACTCTCCAGAATCCAGCCGTATCCTACCCTTCACCTGGAACTTATCAAGCTACCTTGTTGGTTTCCAATGCCCAAGGCTCGAGCTCCAAGTCGATTAACATAGATGTCGAAGAGGCCACGCCGGTTGATTACTGCGAACCGGTCAATGTCAACTCAGAGGGAGGCTGCATAAATACCATCAGCATCGGGACTTTCTCGGCATCCGGCTCCTGCAATGGTTACTCCCTGACCCAATCAGGCCCGGCCCTGGCTCCAGGCAAATCCTATTCGGTCACATTGACACCCTCCAACAGTACCGCAAGGTATTTCTGGAGGATTTGGATTGATTTCAATGGGGATGGCGATTTCATCGACTCGGGTGAACAGCTGGTGACCATTAACAACAAGAAAGGGGTAGCAACCGCCACGATGGTCATTCCGGCCCAGGCTTCCGGTACGACCCGGATGAGGATTACAGCCAGGCTGAATGCATCGGCTTCGCCCTGCGACGATTCCTTCGTGGGCGAGGTGGCTGATTTTGTAATCACGTTCGGTGCCGGATCTCCAGGCAAGAAGATCCTTGAAATCCCAGAAGATTCGAATAACGCCGCTAGCAACCTGACGGTCTATCCGAATCCGACCCGGGATCTTTTAAATATACGAATCGACAACTGGAGTACACCCAGCCGGTTGGTGATCTATAATTTGAATGGCCAGACCATTCTCAACCGGACATTGGATTCTTCCACTGCGACGGTTGATGCCGGTTCCTGGCCGAAGGGGATGTATCTAATCCTCGTTTATACTCAAGACAAGTTGTTGAAGGAGAGGGTAGTGGTTGAATAAACCACCATTCGAGGGCTCCCGATCGGGGGCCCTCTTTTTTTTAGTCTTTCACGCAGCGAATTGAAAATCCGTTGGCTTTGTGGATTCCATAACGGAGCAACTGAGGTTCGGCGGCTTCCAGGAATCGATACCAGGCAAATGAGCTGCCCCCCTCTGAGGTCGACCAGAAGGTCGCGGTTGCCCCCAAACCGGCAAATCCAGCGCTGCTCTCCTGCCGGCTCCCGCCCGGGAGTGCCCCGAACCCACTTTCATTGGTGGCGCCGCCTCCTGTGCCTGGCCAAATACCTGGTCCGGCGTCTTTCAACCGGATTGCTGCAGAATCACCAATGAATGTGCTCAGAAGATCCCACTCGCCCTGACTGGGCATATGCCACCCAATCGGGCAAAGACCTCTTACACCACTGGGTACCAAGATGCTGCCGCCTGAACCACCCATAGCTGACACCCAATTGTACAGAACCCCATACCGGGCATAGTTGGGATGATTCCGGGCCTCCTCGGCATTGGTGTCTTCATAGCCATACACATAATTATGCGGCCAAAGGTCGGATCCGCTGGACGATGACCGCACGGTGGGCAGGTAGGCCAGGTTTTCAGCCATCCAGACCTGATCGCCGATCCTTACTGTTGCATAGTCCTGGTTATGCGGATCGGTACAGGTCCAGAAGCCAACCTCGAGTTCACCAGGTGCCTCCGGGCGGGCCGTCAGGACGGAGGTCATCCGGCCGGAATAGCACCTGAAATGCAGCAGATCGCCCCTGGTGAATCCGAGGATATAATCTCCGCCGGTAGATTTTTCCCGGAGTGTGTTTTGTGGTACGGGTGTCCCCAATCCGGTCTGATGAATGTGGTTTCCTGATCCATAAGCGGCTGTGCTGATCGCCCTGATTGTGGATCTTCCTTTTGCTCCGGCTATTTCTATCAGGTAGATACCCGGATTCTGCAAGGACAATAAAAACTGATGATTTCCAGGCTGATAAGTCCCGATATGGCTGGTCACGACCTGGCCGTCAAGGCTTAATGCCTGGATTTTCAGTGCCTCTGTGGTTGTGGTTCGGACCGAAAACTGGGCCACGCCCGGGAATGGGTTGGGAAAGAGTGCAGGCTCCAGAATGGCACTCTCAACCGGATTGGTATGGGTTATTCTGTTGAGCCAGAGGGTGGCATTACCCGGAAAGGAGATGCTCAGTCCGTTTGAGAGGTTGGTGGCCTGGATGCTATCGATGTGGCTGGCCTCACCCGTTGCCGCAAAGGTGAGGCTGATTTCCTGGGCCTGGCCGGCTGTGGCCAGTAGGGTGGCTAATAGTATGATAAACCGGATCTTCATTATTCTAAGGATTAGTTGTAGTCAAAGGTAGGGTAAAACAAAAACCGCTGCAAGGGTCATCTTGAAGCGGTTTTTTCATTGGTCGGGATGGAGAGATTGCCTGCGGCGATCGCCGTGGGGGGGCTACTCAACCCTAAAAGCCGCGCCCTTCGGGCTTACGGCATTTTTTATTTCCAGCCCTCACCCGAACAAGTTCGGCTCGGCCTGAAAATAAAAAAGCCGCTGCTGCGCAGTGGCTTTTTGTGTTGGTCG
>JAWOHI010000369.1:0-5962 GCA_046485255.1 Bacteroidales bacterium | reverse complement strand
CCCGGTCCGACTGTTGGTCAGGCTCAAGGCACCAATATCAATTCGACCTCTGTGTCAACCCGACGCGAATCTTACCGCACATTTTCATGTTTGGTGGTGAAGGAAGTTCATGAGGACTGTTGGCGAAATCAGATGGCCTACTTTTATTCCCCGATTTCGATGCTTTAGTCGAGCCACATGCTGGCAAATTGTCCGGCTGAAAGCCCAATTCCGGCATCGCAAGTACCCTTATAGGGAATTCGCCAACAGCATCAAAGGTTGTTAGTGGGGTGTGCTGCGTGCGGCTAAGCCGCACGCAGCACACCCCTGCCCCAAACCCTGTGTTATCAATCTTATTGTACTGGGATGGCATCTGGCTCTGGTTGGCATAACCAAGGTACTTGGCAAGAGCATTCGGCTGGAGGTATGCGTGAGCATCCCTTCCGTTGAATTTTATGTTGGCCAGGATTACGCAATCCCAATTGACCACCTGCAGAAATCCGTTTACATAATCGGCCCGTTTGTTCTGGTATTTCAGATAGTAGGCGTGCTCCCAAACGTCGCAAGCCAGGATGGGCACCGTAACCCATTGGGTCAGGTTTTGGTGTTTCTCCGCCTGCAGGACCACCAGGCGGTCGCCGTCGGGTTGGTAGGCCAGGATTCCCCAACCACTGCCCTCAACGGACCCTGAGGCCTGTTTGAAGAGGCTGATGAACCGGTCGAAGGAGCCGAATGACTGATCAATGTAACGGTTGAGTGTGGCGCTTCTTTTTCCGTTCAACGGCCCCATATTGGTCCAGAAGATATTATGGAGGAAGTGCCCTGCACCGTGGAAGGCCATCTCCCGCTCCCAATGCTTGATCAGGGAAAAATCTCCCGTATCCATCGCTTCGTTGACTTTTTTCACTGCGGTATTCAATCCTTTAACGTACCCGGCGTGGTGGATGCCGTGGTGAAGCCTCATCGTAGCCTCATCGATGTGCGGTTCCAGGGCGTCATAGGCGTAGGGCAGGGGGGGCAGCAGGTATTCTCCCTGGCTGTTAGTGCCCGGGCCTTCAAAGGAGAAGCCGTTGAAACCTTTATTTCCGGCGAGGCCGGTAGCGCCTGTAATCAGGCCGGCTCCGAGCAGTGTGGATGACTTGATGAAATCTCTTTTATTCATAACTGATCTGTTTTACTGTTTTTATTAACTGTAAAACAAACCAGTGCGGTAAAAGTTTCGATCCTATTTGAATGCTTTTTCAAGCAGCCCGTCGCCGGCCATAGTCAGGCGGTCGAAGTACCCGGGCACCGCTTTGCCGAGCAGGGCGTCCACATAGATCCTGGCCAGGTATTGCCCCAGCATGAATCCTTGCCCGCGGAGGCCGATGAACAGGCCGAGCTTCGGATCCAGGATCATCCGTGGCTCGACGTAATATCCGGCCCAGACAGCCTGAAATCCCACCGAAGCCAGCTCTGGGATCCAGTTCACGAAAATCTCGGAGGATATTTCGAGGAAATCCTGCGAATTGATCTTGAGGTTTTTATCCGCCTCCTGGGGATCGGTGGCCGGGGATGCGCAGCCGATCACCTGTCCGGTTTCGCCCAATTGCTGGCCATAGACTGCGGTGAAGCCGTTGTACCTTCTCCGGTCGATCATCATCGGCAGCGGGGCTCCGTTGATACCGAGCATTGGCAGGCGGCGGGTGATGAAGGCCTGGTGCTTGACCGGGTAGATGCCGGTGTCGAGGCCCATCTTTTTCGCCAGGCGGTGGCCGTCGGGACCCATCGCATTGATGAACACCGGTGTTTCGATCTCAATATGCTGTTTTTCATGGTCCTGTACCAGGACGTGGTAGGTATCGCCGTCCCTGAACGCGTCGATCACCTTGCAATCTTCCAGGATGTTGCCGCCGCGCTCCTCACCGATGGTCCGGATCAGGTCGATGACCCTGCCAGGGGTCGCCTGCCAGCAGTCGTGGGTGATCAGGGCCGCCTGATAGGATTGCCCCAGAGCGGGATTGATGTATGGGGAGATGCGGTCGCGGTACTGGGCCGGTCCGATCATTTCCGCATTCGACCAGGCCATTGAAGCCTCCAGGGCCCGGAACATCAGATCATCGTGGGCAAACGTGACATAATCGATGGAACGGAAATCAATGTTCTTGATCTGTTGCAGTTCCTTGAAAATTTCGAGGTTATGCCGGGCGATTTCGGACAATTCGGGAAGGCTGAAATTGGGCCTGCCCCCGGCTATGTTTCTCCAGGAAGCACCCCTGCCGTAATTGATCAGCACCGGTTTTTTCCCTGCCTCGGCCAGGTAGCGGAACAGGGCGCTGCCCCCGATGCCGCCTCCGGCCACCAGGGAATCTACCTTCATCCGTTTCACCTGTTTTCCATTGCCGGCGATCCGGACCCGCTCGTGAACCGTCTTCGGATAGAGCTCACCCATACTCACCTGGTTGGAGAGTGGCCCCCTCGGGGTGGCATCCCCAACGATCTGGACCCCGTAGCTGTGCAAGGCTGACTTGAGCCTCCGGATGCACCGTTTGCCACGGCAGGCGCCCATTCCCAGCCGGGTGGTGTGCTTGATCTCATCCACCGAGATAAAATGCCGGTCGCCGATGGTCTCCAGAATCTCATCCATCGTGACGTCGTCGCAATGGCAAACGTACGTGGGGCTTTCGGTCTTGACTTCCACGGGGCGGATCCTGAGCGGACCGGGAAACTGCTCCTTGACAATGAAGCCCCTGACCTTCATCAACTCCTCATTGTGAACATCGGTGGATTTAACCCGGGCGACATTCGTCTTGTTAGACTTTTTGAGGATTTTTTCGATCACGCCGGAACCCAGCTTCTGCCCGTTATTATCGACCAGAAAGACCTCCGAACCCTCCTCGGCCGCATATTCAATCGGCAGGAACAGCCAGTCTTTCTTTAGGTTGTATCCAAAAATGGCCAGTCCGGGGCACTGGTAAACGCAATCCATACAGCCGATACACTTCTCGAAGTCGATCTCGGGAACCGTGCTGGTGGAAGTTTTGGTGATGGCTCCGTGCGGGCAGGCAAATTCGCACGGATTGCAGGCGAACCCGTAGAGACAGTCGATCAGGACAAATCCTTTTGATCCGGCCCTGGCCGGGACCGGCTGAACGGGCTCCTGGATTACTCTGACGGGATGTTGCTGACTGTCAATATATTCTTTTGAAATCTTGAGGTACTCGTCGTATGGATACCTTTCGCCCATCTCCTCGAGTAGCTCAAAGGCCACCTGTTTTCCCCGAAGGACGGCGCTCGTCCCCTCGCCGATGCGGATGGCGTCGCCGGCTCCGTAAACGTGCCTTCCGAACACTTCCTTGCCCTTGATCAGCAGCTGGTCGTCGGCCACGAGGCCGGTGCAGATGTTGATTGCATCGATTCCTTCAATCACCTTTTCGGTGCCGGGGATGGGTTGAAAATCTTTTGACTCGGCTATGACCGCACCAACGATACCGGTCCGGTCCTCGTTCGGGATGGCCTTGATGAGCAAGTGATTCAGGATGACCGGGATACCCAGCCTCCTGACCCGGTTGGCCTGAACCGGAAAGCCGCCCTCCCGGGGCAGCGCCTCCACGATGGCCTTGACATTGGCTCCTGCCTGCATCAGCTGGTAGGAGGTAAGGTAACCGATGTTGCCCGCGCCAACCGTCAGGATGTTTTTCCCGAGCAGGGTAAACTCATTGTTCATCATTTTCTGAACCACCGCGGCGGTATAAACGCCAGGAACGTCGTCGTTTTCAAAGGTGGGCATAAACGGGACGGCACCCGTGGCCACCACCAGGTAGGTGGTGTCGATGTAGTAGATCTCCTGAGTAACGATATTCTTGACAGCCAATCGCTTGCCTTCCAGGATGTCCCAAACGGTTGAATTAAGGAATATCCCTTCCAGGTTTTCACCGGCCAGGGTTTTGGCGATATCGAAGCCCCTCATCCCTCCAAACTTTTTCTCTTTTTCGAAGAAGAAAAACTGGTGGGTCTGCATTATGAACTGTCCCCCGATCTTGTCGTTGTTGTCGACCACGATGTTGTCAATCCCATACTCATTGAGCACTTCGCGGGTTGCGAGCCCCGCCGGTCCGGCCCCTATGATTGTCACGGTGGTCCGGAATACGCTGGTCTCCACCTCCGGATGAAGACTGGCTGCTCCCGGGCGATAGTCCTTCGGGATCTCCATAACCTCCCTGACCCCGTCGATACGGGTGATGCAGATTCGCTTGACCTCCCCATCCACGAGCATTTCGCAGGCTCCGCACTTGCCAATGCCGCACTCCAGGCTCCTGTTCCTGCCTTTCAGGCTGTGGCTGTGCACCGGAAAACCGGCCTGGTGCAGCGCAGCGGCAATCGTGAGCCCCATTTCTCCCTCGACCGGGCGCCCTTCAAAATCAAAGGTCGACTTCTCCCGTTCCTCTATGTCCAGTATCGGATGGTTGGTGATCTTCAGCATTTTCTTCCAAATTATATTCGCGGACCAAAATTAAGATCGGACCTTCCTTGTATAAATGACGTTTATCACCTGGAATAATGATATCCTGCAGGATTTATCTTCGAAAAGGAGTGCAAGCCACCCGCTCGGCCCGCATTTCCGGTGGAATTTTGCTAATTTTGCAAAAAACAAATTCAATACACCGATAACCAGATGAATAAGGAAAATGTTAACCGCTTGCTGATTGCGGGGCTTGGTGTGGCAGTGGTCATACTTTTTATCTTGCATTTTACCACCGGGCCGAAAAAGGCAGAAGAGGGCGCCACAACACAGCTTCCCAGGGAGGCTGCCGAAAATGAGCTCCGGGTAGCCTATGTGTTCGTGGACTCGGTCCTGGCTAACTATGAGTACTATAAGGTATTGACAGACAGGCTTCTGGCCAAGAAGACGAATCTGGAAAAGGAATTGCTGGGGAAAGGGGAAGCTTTTCAGAAACAGGTGAACGATTTTCAGTACAAGGTGGAGAAGCGGCTGATCACCTCTTGGGACGCCGAGACGCGCCAAAAGGAGCTTGGTGAGCAGCAGCAGGTCCTGATTAATCTGCAGAACGAAATGCAGTCCCGGCTGATGCAGGATGAGCAGGCCGTGACCATCCAATTGCACGACAGCGTGATGGCAGCTGTCAGCGATGTCAACCGGGGAATGGGATACACCATCATATTGAGCAATACATTTGGCGGGGGGCTCCTCTACGCGGAGGACCGAATGAACATCACCCCGCAAGTGCTTGACCGCCTGAATGAAACCTACCGAAAGACTCTGGGCACTAAGTAACTATCTGCAGAAGAACGGGTCCGGACCGGTGGGGGCGTTGCCCGATCCCGATCCGGATCTTTTTTTGTCGGTGGTGATTCCTGCTTACAAGGAGGACGCCATCCTTTCGTCCATCCGCTCGCTGCTGGCTTGTGACCCGCCCGGGGTCCGATGGGAGATACTGGTTCACGTCAACTATCCTGAAAATGCGGATGATAGCGCCAGGCTGGCCAGCATCCGGTCGGACAGCGAAGTGCGGGGTTTTGGGCAGAATGGCCATCTGCCGCGCCGACAGGTCGGGCTCCGCGTCGCGCACGAAATGCAGATGCACCGTGTGCCAGAGCCTCAGCGCCTCGCCGCTGGTCAACCCGATCGCCATCTCCCCCAGCCAGGATCGTTTCGGCTGCGTACCAGTTAATCCTACGGAGGCAATGCTGGCAAGTCATTCGCTGGAACCGTACCGTTCCCGAATCAGCCCATACAGCGCCCGGATGGCGTGCGCCTCGCCGCCGAACGGCCGGCCCGGCCGCGCCGACGGCGTCCAGGCGAAGATGTCGAAATGGGCGTGGCTCTTGGCCCGCTCGACGAAGCGATTGACGAACAGCGCCGGGTCGATCACCGCGGCGCTGTTCGTCAAGCGCTTCGTCGAGCGGGCCAGATGTCACGCGCATTTCGACATCTTCGCCTGGACGCCGTCGGCGCGGCCGGGCCGGCCGTTCGGCGGCGAGG
>JAWOHI010000259.1:0-3783 GCA_046485255.1 Bacteroidales bacterium | reverse complement strand
GCTACGGACACCAGCACCTGGTTAGCCTGCTGGTCGTACTGGTGTCCCCAGTAATCGGGGGTACAGGTACCCGGCAGACTATTGAAAGCCAGCACATCCAATCGGTCGGCCAGTTCCACGTCGCCGGTCACCTCGATCAGGTGTTCGATCGAGAACATATATTCCACCACGGCGCACATTTCGGTGCCCTGAGCGGGGTTGCGGCCACTCAGGTGCTCATCGCCCGAGAAGCGTCCTCCAACCTGGCCGTGATGATCGTCGAGCTTCCGGATGGCGTCATAGGAAGCCTGCAGGTCGGCCGGATCGCCGGATTGCTGTGAAAAGATGCCGGGGTACTTGACGGCCATAGCCACGTTGACCACGTGAGCCGTAAGGCCGACATCGTCCCAGATCCGTGGGATGCGCCCTTCGCGGGCGGCCATTGAATCCCAGGGGAAGCGGGTGAACTGCTCCTTCCAGGAGCGGCTGTTCTCCTCGATCGAGCGGATGGTGTTAAGCACCTGCTCATCGCCGGTGAGGCGGTAGAGCCAGTAGCCGGTCACTGCGTTCTCCATTGCCCGCACGCCACGCCATTCGCTGTTGGGCCAATCGGGCTGGTTGTCGGCGAGGTATCGGAAATAGTTCTTGATCATATCCAGGGCTCTATTGTCCCCGCTCCCTTCGTAATAGCTTCTAAGCACTTTCAATCCGACGGCCAGGGGCCAGCGGTCCTTGTTTTTTTCGGGTCCAAACCAGCCGTTCTCCTGTCCGGAGGCCAGGATATGCTCGATCCACCCCTGGCTTTTATCTTTTAATCTCTGATTGTCAAGCAGATAGGCCAGTGGGACCAGTGCGTCCAGGTAATAGGGACCCCTTTCCCAGGCTTCCCCGTCGCCGCCTTGCCAGGCGGAGGTAGTGAGGGAGGTCCAGTACTCATCCAGGTGACCTGGAAGGCCGTTGGCCTGGATTTCGAGTTGGTCCTTGAGCCATCCGGATGGTTTCACCGACCCGAGTGGGAGTTGAATGAACGCATTGGTTTTCAAGGGTTCCCGGTTGGCCGGGTAGTTGGCGCCCGGCTTGCTGCAGGAGACGGTGATGGCCAGAAGGCCAGTAATCAGGAGTGGTGTGCGCATTGATAGGTATTTTTTATGTTTATTCGATTGGGGTAAAAATAGGCAATTCGGGTCAACCAATCGTGATTTTCGGGTGATCGGGCCGGGTTAGCGGATGGTCATATGATTTTTTTCGTAGAGGAGGTACCCGATCAGGAAATAGATCAGGGTTAATCCGGTGAGACAGATCAGCTGGGGCCAGATCTGACCGACTCCGGAGTTGAAGATCAGGATCTGTTTCAGGGCATCGACTCCGTGGTAGGTTGACATCAGGCCCGGGATAGTCAGGTCGTATCCGCTGATAGTCAACAATGTTGGCCCGTGAACCGGGAAAATGGTTCCGGAAAAGAACATAAACAGGAAGAGGGGGAAGTTGCCAGCGATAAGGATTTCGTTGGCTGATCTGGTCAGGGCTGCCAGGATCAGGCTGAAGCCGATGATGGAGAGGCTGGTGAGGATACTCACGAGCAGGAATAGCCAAAACGAGCCTGAGAATCTGAATCCCAGGAGGTTGGCCGTGAGGAGGGTCAGCAGGATGCTGACCAGGCCCACCAGGATCTGGACCAGGGTAACACCCGAGAGGAAGGTAGCCGGTTTCAGTTTGGACAGTTTCAGGCGGAGCATCGTACGTTTTTCCGGTTCTGCCACGAAGGCGATGGCGCCGGAGAACATCAGCATAATGGTGGCGAGCACCAGGAGTCCGGGGATTCCGAGCGTGAAGTCGGTGAGGCCGGATGAGCTGCCGGCGGCGGTTTCGGTATAGCGGTAGGCTTCGATTGTTCCGGTGGCCTGGTTGATGAAGCCGGAGGCGTAGGTTATGCCGAGGATGGCGGCCAGGAGGTAGTTGGTTTCGGCGAGGTTGCCGGAGATTTCAAAAGGGACCTGCACCAGTTGACCGGTAAGGCGGTCGTGGATGCTATCGGAGAACCCTGCGGGGATCACCAGCATCCCGTCGGCTTGTCTTAGGCGCACCATTTCGGCTGCTTCCTGGCGGCTGCCTGCTTCCAGGAAGCGGACCGGCAAGGTATCGTTCTCGATGGTTTTCAGGTAGTTGATTAATTGTTGACCTTGGTTGAGGTTATGCGGGTTGGTGGCCAGTTGACCATCCTCGTTCACCACGGCAATTTGGATGGTGATTTCGGTGCTTTCATAGATAAGATAGAAGACGCCCACGAAGAAGGGTGCCATCAGGAGGGTGAGCAGGAGGATCCAGAATTGGCGGACCTGTTCCAGCAGGCTTTTTCGGATGACGGCCAGGAGTTTCATTGTCTTAGCTGTTTGCCGGTGAGTTGAATGAACACGTCCTCCAGGGTTGGGTTTGGGAGGTTGGCGGTGGTGATGGTGTTTTTGAGGTTTCGCGGGGTATTGGTGACAATGATCCGTCCCTGGTCGATGATGGCTACACGCCGGGCCATCCGGTCGGCCTCATCCATATTATGGGTTGTCAGGATGATGGTTCGGTTGCCGGCGAGGGTGAGGATAAATTCCCGCATCAGCACCCGGCCCTGGGGGTCGAGACCAGCTTCCGGTTCATCCAGGATCAGGAGGGGCGGGTCGTGGACGAGGGCCAGGGCGATATTTAGACGGCGTTTCATTCCGCCCGAGAGGTGTCGTGCCTGGAGCCGGTCCTGTCCGCTGATTCCCAGTTGGTCAATGAGCGAAGCGCTTCTGTTGCCGGCCTCTTTTCGTCTGAGGCCATACATTTCGCCTGTGAAGGTGAGCTGTTCGCGGCAGGTGAGTCTTTCCCAGTGGGCGTTTTCCTGTGGGCAGACTCCGAGGATGTTTTTCCCGCCGGGGAGTTGGCGGAGGGGTTTATCGTTAAAGAGGATGGTTCCCTCATCGGGTTTAAGGAGTCCGCAAATCATCCGGATCACGGTGGTTTTGCCGGCGCCGTTTGGGCCGAGGAATCCCAGTATTTCGCCCGGGTTGACTTCGAGGTTGATTTGATCGACGGCTTTGAGGGATCCGAACTGTTTTGAGAGGTTAGTCAGTTGGACGTGGACGGTCATTGATTGGGGAGGGGATTTCGGGTGGTGGTTAATTGATTCGTCTGACGAGGAGTCCTTCGATGATATCCAGTGCGGTGGTTATTCCTGTGAGGTCGGGGTATATCTGGTTGGTTTGTCCCTGGTGGTGTCCCCGGCCCATTATTCGGGTACTTTGGGTGATCAGGAGGGTGTCTGGTTGGATTGTGAAGGCGGTGCCATAGATGAGGGAGGGTTGGCCGTTTGTGCCCATATTCCTGGTAAAGAAATTGTTATAGTCGTAGGGGAGATTTACTTCCAGGAACAGTTTGATGGTATCGGCGGAGTTATGGGTTACAGGTTCCCAGTGGATAAGGAAGCTGTTGCGTGTGGGTGTTGCGGTGGTGACGGCGTCGAGTTCGGGGGATTCGGGGGTGAGGTTTTGGGACGAGCGGGCCTTGTTCCACACGGGCAGGTCCTGGTGGTTGTTCACGTTGTTGCCCTCATATCCTTTTGCTGCCTTGCAGGTTACGTAGATGGTGGTGGGTGTTCCCTGCCGGTTTTCGCTCCAGAGGGCGAATGATGGCGGGGTAGATCCGAGTCCGGCTTTCATTCGGATTTCGATTTCGACGGAAGCGTTACCGGGTGATTGTTCGATTACGTGGACGGAGGGAACTTTCCGGCACTCGGCCACGGGGTTGTTTATTCGCTGGCAGGCGAGGGTGGCG
>JAWOHI010000223.1:0-2765 GCA_046485255.1 Bacteroidales bacterium | reverse complement strand
CGCTGAGGACCTCGGCGACGGCCGGATGCTGGGCGGGGACCCGAGCAGTGCCTGCAGTCGGTGTACCGCGCCGGACAAGGGATCCCAATGGAGGTGTTCGTGGTGGACAACAATTCGGTCGACGGCTCCTGCATAATGGTCAAGGAACAGTTTCCCGGGGTCAGGCTGATCGAGAACAGCGTCAACCTGGGCTTCTCGAAAGCCAACAACCAGGCGATGGCTCTGGCATCGGGTGAATATCAGCTGATCCTAAACCCGGATACGGTGGTCGAGGAGGACTCTTTCCGGAAGATCCTCGAATTCCTTGACAACCACCCCGAAGCCGGAGCGCTGGGGGTCAAGATGATCGACGGGAAGGGGAACTTCCTCCCCGAATCCAAGCGGGCCCTGCCAACCCCCGCGGTCTCCTTTTACAAGATATTCGGACTGGCGGCCCTCTTCCCACGGTCGAAAAGGTTCGGTCAATATCATCTCGGGTACCTCGACAAGGACCGGATCCATCAGGTGGATATTCTCCCGGGAGCCTTTATGTTCATCAGGGCCAAGGCGTTGGAGGCCACCGGTTTCTTCGATGAGGCCTTCTTTATGTATGGCGAGGACATTGACCTCTCACACAGGATCCGCCAGGCGGGTTATGTCAATTACTATTTCCCCGAAACCACCATAATCCACTACAAAGGGGAGAGCACCAAGAAGGGGAGCCTCAACTATGTGATGGTCTTTTACCAGGCAATGATCATCTTTGCGGCCAAGCACTTTTCAAAAAACAATGCCCGCTGGTACTCCCTGGTCATCCGGATCGCCATCTACCTGAGGGCTGCGCTGAGTGTGGGCAAAAGACTTTTCCGACGCTTTGCCCTTCCGGTAGCCGATGGCCTCCTCTCCTTTCTCGGCTTTCTCCTGATCAATCCCTGGTGGGAAGCATACAAATTTGGGGACGAAGGAGGTCATCCGTCCGGTTTTCTGAGGATCTTCGTTCCGGCCTACATCCTTTCCTGGCTAACAGCGGTCTATTTCTCAGGCGGTTACGACTCCCCGGTCCGGCTAAAAAGATTAGCCGGCGGAATGCTTTACGGCACCGCCGTCATCCTGGTCCTCTACGCCCTGCTCCCGGAGGAGCTGCGCTTCTCACGGGCACTCATCCTGCTTGGCGCGGCCTGGACGCTCGGCCTGATGGTCGTGACACGCCTGGGCCTCTACCTGGCCCGGGTGCCGGGTTTCCAGCTCGACCTGGGGCAGAAAAAGCGGACGGTTATAGTCGGCCATCCGGAGGAGGCCGGGCGTGTCGGAACCCTTATCGGAGAAACCGGGCACAAGGTGCAGGTGGCGGGCCTGGTTTCTCCGGGCCCTGACACGCCGCTCCACGGCAACTACATCGGATCAGTCGGGCACCTGAAGGAAATCATCCGCATCAACCGCATCAGCGAGGTCATCTTCTGCGCCAGGGATATCAGCACCAACGAGATCATCCGGCATATGCTCAGCCTGAGCGCACTGCAGACCGACTACAAGATCGCGCCCGATTCGGCGGACTCCATCATCGGAAGCAATTCGGTCAATACCGCCGGCGACCTATACGTGATCCCGATCAACTCCATCGGGGAACCGCACAACCGGCGCGTCAAACGACTGTTCGACCTCTTCACCGCCCTGATCCTCCTCGTTGGGTCGCCCATCCTGGCCTGGCTCTGCCTCCCCAAGCCCTGGAAGCTGATTGTCAGCTGCCTGGCTGTGGCCACCGGGGTCCGGACCTGGATCGGATATTCGCCCGAAGGGGTGATTCCCGGATACCATCTGCCGCCCATCCGGAAGGGCATCCTGGTTCCGGAGATACCAGCCGAGCCCGGGACCGATGCCTGGCTCGACATCAACCTGCATTACGCCAGGGATTACCGGGTGTCGCGGGATATCAGGATCCTCTTCCGCCAATTCCGCCGCCTCGGACAATGATTATGAAAGCCGGGAGACGGACCTGAACGCTTTTTTCCTATTTTTAAATCAGGATTATCAATCGTTGCGTAGCGTGAAGAGGAAAAGGACCATCCTGCTGCTTATCTTCCTGCCGCTCCTGTGGGGCACCCAGACAGCCGCTCAGGATTACCAGGAACAGATGAGGCTGATCCGGCCCAGGCCGGAAAACGTGCTCGTGTACGGCGTGATCAGCTTGCCCGACAAGGCCATCGTGACGGGCGCCACGGTCAGCCTGATCGATCCTTTCAGCCACCTGGTGGTCGAAAATATCTCCTCCGACCAGAAGGGCTGGTACCTGTTCTCAGTAAAGAAAGGAAGGCCACACGCACTCCTCATTGAGGTGCCTGGCCTCTTCCCCTACTATTCGGAATTCACGGTTCCTGTCGATTTCGAAGAGCCTTCGGTTGAGCGACCCGTCAACCTCCCCGCCACCCTTACCAGGATTTACACCCTGGTATTCAATCCCGTCAATAACGAACCGGAACCAAAAAGCCAGTCGCTCCTCCAGGAACTGGGTGCTTTCCTCGTCTCCGATCCTGAATTGATGGTCCGGATCATCCCGGAGGAGGCAGACCCGGACTCCCGCCGCGCTGGTCATATCACTGAAAAGCTCATCTCAATGGGAATCAGGCCCTCCCGGATCCTTTCCTCCCCGACGGCCCGCCAAATGGATACGACCGTGGAGATCCGGATCAGCACCAACCCCGGCGACCTCACCCTGGTTAGCCTCGGAGCAAGGGGTGAACCCTCCGAGGACTCCTGGACCATCCAGTTCACCGCCTCGCGAATCCGGG
>JAWOHI010000161.1:0-5897 GCA_046485255.1 Bacteroidales bacterium | reverse complement strand
GTGATGTTGAGCCGATCGTTGGGGAGGTAGCGGGAGGAGAAATATTTAGCGAAGGGCTGGTTGACTTCATGGACAAAATGGCGATCATTGAGACTTTGGATCCGAAAGCATCAGCCAGCAGCTCGCAAAAGAGGTACTGGCTGTTGGAGTTGACGACGAGACCTGGGACATAGGCAGACCGATCCTCAGGGATTCGGCCATACGGCTTTACAAATGGGATGATTCCGAAGGCAAGCACGCGTTCTGGCATTCATCGGCCCACCTGCTCGCGGAGGCCCTTGAGCAGCTTTACCCGGGTGTCAAATTCGGCATCGGTCCGGCAATCGAGAATGGCTTTTATTATGATGTCGACCTTGGCGAACGGACGCTCACGGAGGGCGACCTGGCCGACGTGGAGAAGAAAATGTACGAGCTGGCCGCCCACAAATCAGCCTACCAGCGGGAGGAGATCAGCAAGGAGGAGGCCTTGGGTCTCTTTGGGGAGAAGGGTGATGAATATAAGACCGAGTTGATTGGTGACCTGGAGGACGGCACGATCACTCTTTACCGGCACGGCACTTTTACTGACCTGTGCCGGGGTCCGCATTTGCCCGACACCTCCCCGATCAAGGCGATCAAGGTGTTAAGCCTGGCCGGGGCCTACTGGCGGGGCGACGAGAAGCGCAAACAGCTCACCCGCATTTACGGCATCACCTTCCCGAAAAAGTCGATGCTGGATGAGTACCTCCTAATGCTGGAAGAAGCCAAAAAGCGGGATCACCGCAAGATCGGCCGCGAACTGGAGCTGTTCACCTTCAGTCAGCGGGTCGGCAGCGGCCTGCCTCTCTGGCTTCCCAAGGGGGCCCAGTTACGCGAGCGGCTGGAGAACTTCCTCCGGGAGGTTCAGAAAGCCTATGGCTATGAGCCCGTTATGACCCCGCATATTGGTTCCAAGGAGCTCTATGTCACCTCAGGCCATTATGCCAAGTACGGGCAGGACTCTTTCCAGCCGATCCATACACCGGTTGAGGGCGAGGAGTTCCTCCTGAAACCGATGAACTGCCCCCACCATTGCGAAATCTACCGCTCCAAGATGAGGTCTTACAAAGACCTCCCCATCCGGCTGGCGGAGTTCGGAACCGTTTACCGGTACGAGCAGAGTGGTGAATTGCACGGATTGACACGGGTCAGGGGTTTTACGCAGGACGACGCCCACATCTTCTGCCGGCCCGATCAGATCAAGGAGGAGTTTGCCAAGGTGATCGATATCGTACACTATATTTTCAAAACCCTCGATTTCAAGGATTTCATTACGCAGATCTCCCTGAGGGACCCCAATAACCCGGACAAATACATCGGCTCGGAGGAGAATTGGGCCAAGGCCGAACAGGACATTATTGAAATAGCCAGGGAAAAAGGCCTTGATGCCCAAGTGGTTACCGGAGAAGCTGCCTTTTACGGGCCCAAGTTGGACTTTATGGTCAGGGATGCAATCGGGCGGAAGTGGCAGCTGGGCACAATCCAGGTTGACTATAACCTGCCGGAACGATTCGAACTCGAATACATCGGCCAGGATAACCATAAACACCGACCGGTGATGATTCACCGGGCACCTTTCGGCTCGATGGAAAGGTTCGTGGCCGTCCTGATCGAACATACTGCGGGCAAGTTCCCGCTGTGGCTGACCCCGGATCAGGCTATCGTTTTGCCAATCAGCGAAAAATTCCAGAATTACGCGGAGAGTATTTTAAAATCCTTAAATAATTCCGATATTCGCACCCTGATTGACGACCGGAACGAAAAGATAGGTAAGAAGATAAGGGATAATGAGTTGCGAAGGATACCCTATCTGTTGATCGTGGGAGAAAAGGAGGAAAATGAGGGAACCATTTCCGTCAGAAAGCAGGGACAAGGTGATCTTGGGAGCTTTACTCCCGGCGAGTTTATAGAATTGATACAAAAAGAGACTGAATTACAGCTCAGTAAGAAGTAAGGAAAAGCCGTTTAACTAATCAGGAGGATTGACCATTAGCCAGCCCAACTCAAGGTACCCCATTCGCAAGAGAGATGAACTGAGGGAAAAATTCCGGATCAATCAGCAGATCCGGGCCCGAATGGTTCGCGTAGTGGGTGAAAATGTTGAAAACCCGGGTATTGTACCCCTTCAGGAGGCGCTTAGGATCGCCGCCGAACTGGAGCTCGACCTGGTCGAGATATCACCAAATGCCGATCCGCCGGTTTGCAAGGTAATTGATTACAGCAAATTCCTTTATCAGCAGAAGAAAAAGCAAAAGGAGCTCAAGGCCAAGCAGACCAAGATCGTGGTCAAGGAGATCCGGTTCGGTCCGCAAACCGATGATCACGATTTCAATTTCAAGCTGAAACACGCCCAGAAGTTTTTAACCGAAGGGGCCAAGGTGAAGGCTTACGTGTTCTTTAAGGGCCGTTCGATCCTTTTCAAGGAGCAGGGGGAAGAGCTGCTGTTGCGTTTTGCCCAGGAGCTTGATGAATACGGAAAAATGGATCAGATGCCTCAGCTGGAGGGCAAGAGGATGACGATCATCCTGTCATCGAAAAAGAAGAAATAGTTTACCAAAAGAGAGATAAGATGCCGAAAATGAAAACAAAAGCCGGTGCCAAAAAACGTTTTGCGCTCACCGGCACGGGTAAGATCAAAAGGAAGCACGCTTACAAAAGTCACATTCTGACGAAGAAGTCGACCAAGCGCAAGCGAAACCTCGGCTATTCCGGGCTGGTGAGCCAGTCTGACGAGCGGAGTGTGAAACTTCAGCTTTCAATGAGGTAATACCCATCAGGTTTAACTTGAATTATTAACCAGGATGCAGAGCCTTGAAGCGTTGACCAGTTCGACCGCCTGCATTCAAAAAATGAAGAATTATGCCAAGAAGTGTTAATGCAGTTGCATCGCGAAAGAAAAGGAAGAAGATTCTTTCTCAAACGAGGGGGAATTTCGGACCCCGCGGCAATGTCTGGACGGTTGCCAAGAACACCTACGAAAAAGGATTGGGCTATGCTTACCGTGACCGCCGGACCAAGAAAAGAAATTTCAGGGCGCTCTGGATTCAGCGTATCAACGCTGCCTGCCGGGAACAAGGTATCTCCTATTCGGATTTTATGGGCAAGGTGATCAAGAGCGGCATCGAACTAAACCGGAAGGTTCTTGCCGACCTGGCAATGAATCAGCCCCAGGCTTTCAAAGCCATTGTTGACCAGGTTAAATCAGTGAAATAAAAGAAATTCACGGTTTCAACGAACAGGGAAGTCCTCGACCGGCTTCCCTTTTTTTTTTAAATTTACCATCCAACACAAAACCAGGAAGCTGGAAAGCGATGATAAAAATTGGATTGATCGGTTACGGGCAGATGGGCAGGGTCCTTGAGGCCACGGCGCGGGAGCGGGGGCACGAAATTGTCTTCATTATTGATGCCGAAAACCGTGATCAGATGACACCCGACCTATTGCGTCAGGCCACTGTCGTTCTGGAATTTACCCACCCGGATGCGGCTTTCCCCAACATACGAGCCTGCCTGGAAGCGGGCGTGCCGGTAGTGAGCGGAACTACGGGATGGTTGCACCGGATGGATGAGGCCAGGGAGTTGTGCGAGCAGAACCAATGCGGCCTTTTTTATGCCAGCAACTTCAGCCTTGGCGTAAACCTCTTTATGGAACTAAACGAAGGCCTCGCCCGGCTGATGGACCGCTATCCCCAATACCGGGTGCGCCTGGAGGAGGTTCATCACACCCGGAAAGCCGACGCGCCCAGCGGCACCGCCTTGGCCCTGGCCAATCAGCTCATCGGGGGCATCGAACGGCTCGAGGGCTGGTCCGATGACCTCATTCCTGACCCCAGCCTCGTGCAGGTCACCTCCATACGCGAAGGCCAGGTTACCGGCATTCACGAAATCCACTTCATATCGGGCGAAGACAAGATCACGATCCGGCACGAGGCATTCAACCGGCAGGGTTTCGCAACGGGGGCGATCCTGGCGGCCGAGTTCCTGCCTGGCAGGCGCGGCGTCTTCTCGATGAAAGATCTCCTCTCAATCTGACCAACCGTTCGACTATGCGATGGCTCTGGCTTTTACTTTCCGGGCTGGCCTGCTGCCTGACGGCCCTCTTCACCAGACAACCGCTGGTATTGCTGGCATTGGTCCCGCTGATCGACCTGTTCATAACACGGAAGGTCAGGTGGCCCCTGATAGCCCGCCAGTCAGGCAAAAATGGCAAGGGGTGGATCGGCCTGCTGGCATGGGCCATCCTGACCACCCTGATCATCCGCCTGTTCATCCTTGACAGCCAATTTGTGGGCCAGGATTACAGCCGGAGTGAAGTACAGCGGGGCGACCGGGTGCTGATTTCCAAGGTGCACTTCGGACCGAGGCTGCCAATAACCCCCCTGCATATCCCTTTCACCAGCAATTACCTGCCCTTTGCCAGGGAGAAGCGCTCCTATCTGGAGAGGCCGTCGCTGCCTCCCCTCAGGCTGAACGGATTGAGGGCCATTCGCCGGAACGAGCTGATCGCCTATAATTTCCCGGAAGGGGATTCGGTCATCCGCGGGCAGGAGGGATCAAGTTATTATGCCTTGCGAAGGAGGGCGCTGACAGCAGGGGAGCTTGCCGCACCACTTCCAGCCCCCGAATACAGGCCCCTCGACCGGAGGGCGGTCGAGGTCAGCCGCTGCAAAGGATTGCCGGGCGACACCATCGTCATACGCCAGGGAAGGGTTTACATCAATGGAGCACTCGAGGGATCCGGTCAAAGAATCAGCTTCAACCACCTGGTTGAAGGGCGGATAAGCGACAGCCTCCTGAATGAGATTTCCCACCGGTTTGGATTCTCCGGGATGGAGACAACAACTTACCCCGGCCTTGGTCTTCTCATCCCCCTTAGGATGGATCAGCAAGCTGAACTGCAACAACTGCTGCCGGCCGGCGCCAGGCCGGTGCTGCTCCATCCAGGCCAGGGCGATTACAACATTTTTCCCAACGATTACCGCTTTCCGTGGAACCGCGACCATTTTGGGCCGGTGATCCTTCCTGGAAAGGGCGACTCCGTGAGGCTCACCCCTTTAAACCTACCGTTTTATGAACGTATTATTCGCGTTTATGAAAACAATAGTCTGGAGCAGAGCGGTAATGAGATCAGGATCAACGGCGTTTCAAGCAATTATTATACTTTTAGGCAAAACTATTATTTCGTTTTAGGAGATAACCGCCACCATTCCAGAGACTCGCGGCACTGGGGGTTTTTGCCGGAGGATCACGTGACCGGCAAACCGATCCTTATCTGGTTTTCTGGCAGAAAAGAGGCAAATAAGACTACCTGGATATTATGGAAAAGAATATTAAAAGTTCCCGAATGAAAATCGACCTGAAGTCTGTTTCACGAAGACAGTACATCAAATTCGCGATCGTGGCCCTGCTTTACCTGCTGTGGGTCATTTGGCTCGGAAATTACTGGTGGCTTTTCGGTCTTGCGGTCATTTTCGACCTGTACGTTTCGAAGATAGTCAACTGGACCTTTTGGAAGCGCCGCGACAGGAAGAACTCCTCGCTTGTTGAATGGATTGACGCACTGATATTTGCCCTGATTGCGGTCACCTTTATTAACCTGTTCTTTTTCCAGAACTTCAACATTCCGACCTCTTCGATGGAAAAATCCCTGCTTATCGGGGATTATCTGTTCGTAAGCAAGGTCAGTTATGGACCAAGGGTGCCCAATACCCCACTCTCCTTTCCGCTGGTTCAGCACACCTTGCCACTCACCAAGGACCGCAATTCCTTCCTGACCTGGATTCAGAATCCCTAGCCAGGATCATTTCCGGGTGATAGCCGATCTCCTGGGCCTTATGGGTGAGATAATAAGGATCGACGCCGATGCAGTGGCCGCCCACC
>JAWOHI010000166.1:0-10322 GCA_046485255.1 Bacteroidales bacterium | reverse complement strand
TGAAAGTCGGGACCCCTTTCCTTAATGCGCCGCTGTCATCCCGACGAAAGTCGGGACCCCTTTCCTTAATGCGCCGCTGTCATCCCGACGAAAGTCGGGATCCCTTTCCTTAATGCGCTGCTGTCATCCCGACGAAAGTCGGGATCCCTTTCCTTAATGCGCTGCTGTCATCCCGACGAAAGTCGGGATCTCTTCTACTCCCCCCGGGCCATCTCCCTGGCACTGGTGGTCAGCCAGTATTTGGCCAGCATATTGGGAACTTCCCATTCGGGAAGCCGGCCGGCTTTCAGGTATTGTAGAAAATTTTCGGTCACCCGGGCGAAATGCGCTTCGTGACCCTCCCTAAGTTCATTGGGGATGATCACCCGGTAGCCGTCATCCGACTCTGCGACGGATAATCCCGGGTACCGGCCGGCCAGGCCCTGAACGGCAGCAGCCAGGATTCGCCCGTAATCCTCCCCCTTCTTGACAGGAATCACGTACAATTCCGGCTTGAAGCCCTGTTCGGCCCCCTGGCGGATCTCCAGCGAAGCAGCGGAGCCAACCATACGAGAGAAGTGGGTGTCGCCGCCCCCCTCCTCCGCTTGATACGCCCAGGTTACCGAAACCCTGACATTCAATCCCTTAATCTGATACTTGATCTCTCCGTTGCTGGCAACCTGGAGGATTGAATCGGAGTCGACATCCTTCCCCAGGTAATCCGGATAGTTGGGAAGACCTGTCACCTGGCGGAATTGTGTCGGCGTGATGGCCGTTGTCCAGGTGCGCGCTCCTGTAATTCTGATATCTTGCTTATAGTCAATGACCTGCCCTGGAAAGCAGCTCCATTGGACCAGGTCGACCAGGTGGGTGGTGACATCCACGATGCCCTCGCCCTCCTGCTCCACATCGAAGAACCAGGGCGGCCGTACCAATTGGGTTCCGGATACTTTCTTTGAAAAATGGTGGACACTCTCCTTGATCACCGCAGGATCACCGGGAGTGCCGGGCTGCAGTTGGCCGAAGATCTCCGGAACCTGCGAAAGCTCCTTCTGAAGGATGTTGGCGATCTCAAACCGCTCGGTCATAATGTCATAGAGTAGCAATCCGTTTCGCTCCGCCATCTTAAAAGCGGACTCAAGCAGGTGGAAGTCATCCTGGTTGATGGCCATTGGCTTGTCGGCAAACACATGGATGCCGTTTTCGATCACCCGGCCGATGTATTCCGTCTTGTTCCGGTTATTTCCGGCCAGGATGAGCACATTACCGGGCTTTTCACGGATCATCCGGTCGAAAAAACCAGCCCCGGTGATGGTCCGAACGGTCCAATCGACCGGATCGTCCTCTCTGAGGCGGTAGCTTTCGATCCGTGTGAGGAAATCGTTCAATTCCGGGCCTTCGGGGGCAAACACATCAACCTGGCGGTCCACGTCGGCGTACATCGTTTTCAGCACCAGCGCCGCATGGAAATGGCCCGGCTCGGCCACCATGAAGCGGATTACCGGATCTTTTTGATCCGGATCACAGGAAGTGAGCAACATACTGATTATTAAAATGATCGCAGCATTCTTCATATGTGTAAGAATCCCGACTTTCTTCGGGATGGCAGGTGGCATTGAGGAAAGAGGTCCCGACTTTCGTCGGGATGACAGCGGCGCATTAAGGAAAGGGATCCCGACTTTCGTCGGGATGACAATTGCCTAAATGGTAAATGGTAAATCGTAAATCGTAAATCGTAAATCATTAATTGTCTGTTCGGTACGGCATTCTCTGCTCCCTGCTGAGCAGGGCGTTGGCGTCATCGCTGTTGGTGAAACGTTCCCTTTGCGGGTCCCATTGAAGCTTGCCGGGAATTTTCATCGCGATATGGCTCAGGAGGCAGGCGGAGCAGGAGCGGTGGGCCACTTCCACCGGTGCGATGGGTTGCCGGCGGGTCCGGATGGATTCAAGCCAGTTGCCGTAGTGGTCGTCGCTCTTGTAGAGATGGATCTCATTTTCGCCAATCACGCTGGTGATGATTGCGGGATCGCTGGCATCCAAGGCTTTGCGGTTGGAATCGAAGGTCACCGGGTCGCTTTTGGTGGCCTGGTAGTTGCCACGGGTGACAAAGATCCAGCCTTCTGATCCTTCGAAGCGGACCCCATTGGGGCGGTCGCCGCTGACGAACATCGTCACCCCGTTGGCGTACCGGGCTTTCACCTCGAAATCCCCGTGGACGTCCCACAGCCCTCTCTCCGGGAATTTGGCGGTAGCCTCGATCTCCACCGGTCCGGTGAACTCGGTACCCATTCCCCAGTGGGCAATGTCGAGATGATGGGCACCCCAGCCGGTGATCATCCCGGCGCCGAACTGCTCACAGCGGAGCCAGCCCGGACGGCTGTAATCGTGCTGGGGATGAACGCGCTTCTCGGTGTAATAGACCTCGGGGGTTGACCCGAGCCACATATCGTAATTCAAGTTTTTCGGCACAGGCATCTCCGGCTCCTCGTCGCCGGCCGGATCACCCGGAAGCCCGATCTGGATGGTGTGCAGCTGTCCGATGCGCCCGTTCCTGACCAGCTCGCAGGCGTACCGGAACTGCTGGGAGGAGCGCTGCTGACTGCCGATCTGGAATATCACGCCGGAGCGGTGAACCGCGTCGCTTAACTGGCGCCCTTCGACGATGGTCAGGGAGGTGGGCTTCTGGAGATAGATATCCTTTCCGGCTCTGGCAGCATCGATGGCCGGCAGTGCGTGCCAGTGGTCGGGCGTACTGATGACCACGGCATCGACTTCCCCCTTGAGGATCATCTCCCGATAATCTTCGTAAACCTTGACTTCCAATTCTTTACGACCGTGCTTCTTCTGATAGTAATCTTCGATAAACTGCTTGCCTTCGAATGCCCGTTTGGAATCCAGGTCGCACGCAGCCACCACGCGGGCTGAGTCAAAGCGCAGCACCCCGGGCAGGTCGGCCTCACGGGCGATCCTTCCGCACCCGATCTGACCGATCTGGATCCGGTTGCTCGGCGCATTTTTTCCGAACACGGAGGATGGTACGATGGCTGGCATCACAATGGCACCGGCGGCAGCCAGGCTGGAGTGCCGGATGAAGTCTCTTCTTCGAATGGTTTTCATTGGTACAGATTTGAATGCCTGACTAAGGTATTCCGTTCATCCGACTAATCATAGGGTTGACGGATCTTTTTGCGCACGTGGCTGATGGTTTGCTGGCCGGTGAAATTGAGCAGCCCGAAGTCGTTCCCGCCCCGGCGGATTAGCTTGCGGACGAAACTGGTGCAATAGAGATGGGCCGGTGCCCCGTAATAAATAAAGCCTTCATCCTCATATTTCCTGGCCAGTTCCATCATCGGACCGAGTTTCAGGTTGGGCACGACGGCGAAATCGATCGGATCATAATCTCTCAATAACGGCTTGATTGCCAGTTGGATTAAAATGGAATCCAGGTTCTGGATCCAGTCGTTCTCGATCCTGGCCTTGATCTTCAGGGCCAATTGGGGAACGTGGCGCGCCGATCTCACCGTTCCATAGAATTCGGGGCGAGGGCCCATCAGGTCGTTGCGGTCATCGTACCGGCCAAAATCGAAATATTCCAGGTCGCCCGTGGTACCGTTAACCAGGATGATGGCGGTATGTCCTACCATTGTGTAGCCATCCCGGTCAAAATCAAACAGATTGGCATAGAAATACCAGAAGCTGCGGTAATGGGGAATCTTGATGGGCTTTTCCGGGAAATCGACGATGATTGCCAGGTCGCGGCCCTTAACGCTTTCATTTGGGCTTTCGGTACCGGCAGAAATCGGCAGCATGCCGGATATTAACAGCAACAAGATCAGCAGGAATGGCCTTAACTGGGTCATAGATCCCCTTTAAGGCAAAAATAATGAACTTACCCGGAAATCAGATAGCGTAGATGATCGAGGAGGATCGGAACATCGCCCGGATCAACGCATTGATTAACAAGCTGTTCCCTATCGTGCTCAAAAACGGAAAGAAACTCGTCGAAACTGATATGGCACTCCACGATGCTTTCGCGGTAGCGTTCAATGGCTTCCTGGCGGTTCCCCCGGCACCATTCGAGATGGCCAAGGCTGATCAGGTCGTAATGGTTACGCTCCTTTTCCAATAGCCGGTGGTAGTAATCGCTGGCCTGATCGAGCTTGCCCAGCAGGAACGAGCACCAGGCGATCGGCCGCCACACCTTGGTATTGGCGGGGGCGAGGTATTCCACCTTGAAATAGGATTTCAGGGCTTCTCCATACTCCTGCAGGTCGAGCAGACAGTGGCCGATAGAGACCTCGGTGCTTAGATCCTCAGGATCAATGTGTTCCGCCTGACGATAATAGAGCAGTGCCTTATCGGGTTGTTTGAGGTAGCGATAGCAGAGGCCGATCTTTTTGAGGTTCCAAAGGTTTTCGGGCAGGAGCAGATCGGCCTTGAGGTAATAATCGAGGGCTTTTTGGTAGTTGCCGCTTTTCTGCCAGGCGAAGCCCGACTTTTGGAGTACCTCGGCGCTCATATCACCTGATTGCTCCAGGATACCGAAAGCCTCGGCGGCCTCACGGTAGTTTTTCTTGTAGAGGTAAAACCCTGCAACCGCGTAGAGCGCCTGGGTATCATCCCGGAACAGGTCGCGGTAGAAATCCTTCCGATAAAAATCCAGTTTCCAGGTAAACGGGTCGTCAAACCCCTGGTGGTCGGGGTACAGTTTATAAAACCGGTAGAGGTCCTGGGTATATTGGCGGATCACCCGTCGGGACTGCTGAAGCGGGTCGATCAGTTGTTCATCTGCCAGCGTCTCCTTGAGCTGGTCGGCTTCGGCCCGGAGCCCATCATTAAGGAATTTTTGCATCTCGGCGGGCATCGTCCGGATGCCGAATGAGATGCTGTATTTATCTGAATTGCAGAGATAGAAGCTCTGCTCCACCGACTCGAGGAAACCGGTCATCCAGGTCAGGTCGCCGCTTTCCTGCAGGGCCTTGATTTCGGGGTGCCCAGGGGTGAACGGGAAGAACCAGTTGATGAGGTGCCGGAAAAAGGGGAATCCTTTGAGCATCCGGAAGGTTCCGAGGAAGACATCATCACCCTCCATTTGCAGTTCAGTCAGCTCCTGCATTTTATCGCGCAGCCCGGGGGCCTCTCCGAAGAGCTCCTCCCACTCCGGGTTCTGGTCATCCTGCAGGCTCTCTCCCAAGAGTTTATCGAGGTCAAGCTTATTCCGGATCTGGGGGGTGAGTTTGATCATCTCGGGCAAGATCTCCTCCTGCATCCGCCGGCTGAGCTGGTCGGAATCACGGCTTCGGATGAGCTGCGTGATCACCTCCTGGACCAGTTTCTTGAATTGCGGGTCTTCGTCCATTATCAGCAGGCGCCCGCGGATGCCCGGGTAGTAGGTCAGCCGCTGGTCGTAGCGGAAGAATGCCAGGAGCAGTCCGATGAGGGCCCGTTGGCGGACCTCCTCATCGGGCCCGTTGAAAAAGCTGAACAGGAGGTCGAATTTCCGCCGGTCGAAATAGCGTAGCAGTCCCAGATTGAGGCCGGTGACGATGACCGCCTTTTCCTGGACTGACAATTTTCCGGAATCGCGAATCAGCTCAACGAGCCTCACCTCGCGGTCGCGGAACTCGTCGGTAAGCCACACATAATGGAACAGGCGCGACAGGTCGCGGAGGTATTCCGTGCTCTCCGGGTTGGACAGGTCGGGGTTGTCGAGGTAGTTCTGAATGAATCCCTCGAGGCCCGGATCGTCGCGAAAGATCCGTTTTCTCACGTACACGTATTGCGTGGATTCACGGAGGAGGAGGTTGGCGGCCACCCGGTCGGCCAGCTCGTACAAGTCGGCGATCACCTTGCGGTAAACCTTATCCCGTTCGGGATCCGGAATGCCTTTGGTGGTATAGTCGAGCATATACCGGTAAGTAGTATCTATTTGCCCCAGTTCCTCACTCCAGGTGCTCTTTCCAGCCTCGGCGACCAATGGCTGAATGTCGGTCAAAGCCTCCTTCAGTCGCCTGACTGACAAAAGGTCATGAATTCGCCGTATTGTGCTGAGAATTTCCTTTTCGCTCATACAGGAAAGGTAAAGCAAAATGCGGGCCTTTAAAATAGAGAGTTGTCAACTCTAAAGAGTTGTCAACTATTTAATCCGCTGTTTAGGTTATTGACTGACAACAACTTACTCTTTATTCAAAATGGCCAAATCGCCGTCTTCAGTGCTTAGTTCATTCAATGACAACACATTAGCCTAAACACTTGTCATCCGAAATAATAACAGTTGACAACTTTAGCATTCAACTATCTGAAAACCACTCTTTAAAGAATAAAATGCCAAAGATTTTTGGATTTTAGATAAACCCAACCTCCTCACCATCAGATACTTACACGCACAGGGTAGGAGTTGACAAATCTAAAGAGTTGACAACTCTATTAAAAGCTCCCCTCCCCCCACCACCTCCGCGTGAGTCAGATAGGTCCGGCCAAGCTCCTCACCGTTGAGCCTCAATGACTTGATCGGGGCAAAACCTGAGGAAACGCGGCCCTTGGCCACCACCCTGAACTGTTTGCCCTCCGGCAGGTGGATCACCACTTCGTCGAAAAAGGGCGTTCCGATCTGGTAGATCCCGTCAGCCGGATTGAGGGGGTAAAACCCGATGGTACTGAACACGTACCAGGCCGACATCGCGCCGCAGTCCTCATTGCCGCACAGGCCATCCGGCTGGTCGGTGTAGAGCGTGGTGCAGATGCGGTGCACGATCTCCTGGGTCTTCTCAGGAGCCCCGGCGATATTGTACAGGTAAGCCACGTGATGGCTGGGCTCATTGCCCTGGGCGTACTGCCCGATCAGGCCGGAGATGTCGGGCGAAGCGAACTCCCCCTCCACCTTGGCAGAGGTGTTGAAAAGCGAGTCGAGCCGCTCGATGAAATGCTCCCGCCCACCCATCAGGCTGATCAGATCCTCCGGATCGTGCGGCACGAACCAGGAGTATTGCCAACTGTTGCCTTCGGTGAAATCGTGAACCTCGTGACTGCTGTACAACGGATTGAAATCCTGCCGCCACGAGCCGTCCGACATCCTCCCGCGCATAAAGCGGGTCTCGGGATCAAAAACATTCCGGTAATTGCGGGATCGCTCCATAAAATACTGATAATCTTCTTCTTTCCCCAGCTTCCTGGCCATTTGCGCAATGCACCAGTCGTCGTATGCGTATTCCAGCGTCTGGGAAACCGACTGGTTCTCCAGATCGGCCGGCAAGTATCCATATGCCCGGTAGTTCTTAAGCCCGCGGCCATCATCCATTGCACTCTTCTTCATCGCCTCATAGGCTCGCTCATAATCAAATGGATAACCCTTCATCGCGGCATCCACGATCACCGGAATGGCGTGGTACCCGATCATGCAGTTGGTTTCACATCCTTCAAGCGTCCAGACCGGCAGCAGCCCGTGCTCGTCATAATGGGCCATCATCGCCCGGATCAGGTCGGGAACCCGCTCCTGCTGGATCAGCGTGAACAGCGGATGGGTGGCCCTGAAAGTGTCCCAGAGGGAAAAGACGGTGTAATTGTTCCACCCCTCGGCCCGCTTCACCGTCCGCCCCGCATCGCTTCCGCGATAACGGCCGTCCACGTCGGAGAAGAGCGCCGGTGCGATCATCGAATGGTATAACGCAGTGTAGAAAGTGGTTTTCAGACTGTTATCACCCGTGGTCACCTCGATCTTCGCCAGCTCCCTGTTCCAGGCCTCCCTGGCCGCAGCCCTGACCCGGTCGAATCGCCACCCGGGATTCTCGGCCAGCAAGTTGCGGATGGCACCCTCCTCATCCACGGGTGATAAGGCCACCTTCATCAACAACTCACCCCCGCTTTTTCCAAAGGAGAAGATCCCCGAAGAATACTTGCCCAGCACGTTCCGCATTCCCGGATTTTCCAATCCCGATTTATGCAAGGTGTAGGACGTCATCGGTTTGGAAAAGACCGCCGCAAAAAAGACCTGCTGATTATTGGCCCAACCCTTTGATTTCCGATATCCTGTAATCAATGTGTCATTCTCGATGTGAATGAAGGTCTCCACCGGAGCATCCCAGTTGACGGCGAACCCGAGGTCCAGCATCAGGTTGACCGGCTCGCCGGCCGGAAACCTGTACCGGTGAAAACCTGTCCGCTCCGTCGCCGTTAGTTCCACCCTGATGGGATTCTGACCCGTTCCCGGGTCGCGCAGGACCACCTTGTAGTACCCGGGCGTAGCCGACTCCTCCTCGTGGGTATAGGCTGCCCTGAATCGCTGATGAAACTCCCTGCCCCCGTGATACTCGCCCTCCTCCAGGTTGCTGGTGGTAGGCTGGAACAGGATATCCCCAAGATCCCCTATCCCGGTGCCGCTCAGATGCTTATGGGCAAACCCGACAATGATCGAATCAGAGTAGTGGTAGCCAGAGCACCAGTCCCAGCCGTTGCGCCCGTTGTTCGGACTCAGCTGGACCATCCCGAAAGGCACCACGGCGCCCGGAAAAGTGTGGCCGTGGGCATCGGTCCCGATGAAGGGATCCACATAACGGGCGAAATCTGAAGAAGAATCCTTACTGCACGATGATAGCTGAAGAACAAGCAAAGACGAAACAAGGAAGATTAAAGAGGTGGGCCGGATAATGAATTTGGGCGTTCTCATAACATACAGATTAGGTGGCAAAGTTACAAAATCGGGCTTTTAACGCAGGACGGTGAGCTTGTCGTTGCGGATTTTACCCCTGACAGTCTTGCTTCCGGGGAGATGTAACTTAAAGTCGGCATCCCAGCCAGCCGGCCAGGCAGGCATATAATGGACCAAGTCGCCATCGGTCTGCAACAACATCGATTGAAAGGCCTTCACCAGAATGCCTCCGTGGTCCTGATCGGGAACCCAGTCGTAGTTGGGTCCCCAGAATGCCGGGAAACGCGAGTTCGTATCGCGGTTGCGCGCCCTCTCCACCAGGTTCACCCTGGCCTCCTCGGCCAGTCCGAGGTAAGCCTGGAAGATCTCCTCCTGCCTCCAGCCAAAATTTCCCCGATCCCAGGCGTGCTTCAGGGCCAGGATACCCGCATCGGCATTGCCTTTCGACTGGGTGACCAGCCTGAAGGGAAAGACGGCATAAAGCTCCGGGTTTTCAATATTCCGCTTATCCGCAAACCGTTCGGCCGGCGCCAGAGCCAGGCCCTCCTCCACTTGCCGGTGGGGCAGATCGGGCAGTTTGGACCGGAATGAAGCAAACCACTCCCTCTGTTCATCCGTCACGGTTCCCACAGGCAGCGCCAGAATCCGGTCGGTAATGGCAATCAGCCCGGCCACCTCCGGCATCGGGTTGGTGCAGTCCCACCAGGTCTCCACGGCCTGCGACGGGTGCATCACGAGCCTGCCCGCCGCATCCGTTTCGTAAAATTCATCGAAAAAGCGCATCACCTCCTCTGCCACCGGCAGAATGGTGTCGGCAAGGAATACGTTATCCCCCAGATGGTCATAATAGTCGAGCATCATCCAGACCAGCTCCGGACCGGCTACCCATTCCCACTTGTGCCAGCCGCTCGTCTGGAGCTTGTCCTCCCGCTCGGCGGCAGGCTGCCAGCCGTAGGATTCGCTGAAGACCGTGCCCCAGAAGTAGATGCATTCGGGATAGTAGGCTCCCGGGTGGCCGAAATAGTGACGGGTGCGGTATTTCGACAGCTCGAAAACCGGCCCTGCGTACATCCGGAACAGTGGCTTGAGCATCTCAAAATCGCCTGATGCACACATTCCCAAGTAGGGCAGACGGGTATTCTGCCACCAGTAGCCCGGCCCCCAGCGCCGGTAATCGGCATCGCCGGGCGCGCCCGGGAAGGGTACGGTGAAGATCGAGCCGTTGAACTTGACCGGAAAGGCGCCCCGCGCAGCGCAAGCGGTGATATATCGCTGAAGGACATAGGCCTTGGTAACGTCAAAAGCCTCACCTGTCGGATCCGTTGCATAGATCCAGCTGCGGTTCCAGAACTGCTCCCACCACTCCAGATGCTGTTTTAGGCGCTGCTCAAGCGGAACGGTCTCAGCCTCCCTGGCCTGTTCCTCGACGGCAGCCAGCCACTGAGCGGGAGCGGAGGGGTGGAGGGTCAGGACACTGATCGCCAGGACCTGACTGGTTCCCCCGCCGGTCTGAAGGGTGGTGTCGTTAAGGCTCACCCCGTCCGATCCCGTGATCAGGGCCCCGAAGGTCCGGTGAAGGACCGGATCCTCCATCGGAAACCCCTGCAGATCCTGGATTCCACGGGTGAGATCAAACCCGACCGATTTTGCGTTGTGATGATACCACCCAATACGGTCTTTCCATCCCGACAGGATCACG
>JAWOHI010000143.1:0-6047 GCA_046485255.1 Bacteroidales bacterium | reverse complement strand
GCTCGCGGGTACCCGCGAGTACCAGACCAGTGATGTCCGCCAGCGCCGCGCTGGCCTGCTCAGGGAAATAGGGCAAAGCGGGAAACCGGGGCACGTGGCGTCCACACTCCTGTCGCGCCGGAAAAGTCTCGACCCAGACTTTGCAGGCTGTAACGGCCGATATCCGCGCAGCAGCCCGCAGTCCAGTCTCGGTAAGGGCGTTGCCGCCCAGGAGGATGCCGCCCCGTCCTTTGCGCAGTAAGGCAGCCGATGAGCGAACCTCCAAAGATCCAGCCTCTCGCCAGACAGGTGATGGCCTCCCGGTGAGAGGCCCTGCCCCGGGCTCCCACTGGCAATCAGCCGGGATGATCAGCGACGCCACCCGCCCTGGAGGTCCCAACGCTGCCTCAACCGCAGCCAGGCTCGCCTCGGCCATCTCATCAGCCGACCCGACCGTCCGGATCCAACCTACACTACCCGCCAGCGCAGCAATATCCGAATGGAGCGGCACGTCCAGTGCAATGTGCCGGGTGGCGTGCTCCCCGATCCAATTGACCACGGGTGTTCGTGCACGGCGTGCATTGTGCAGGTTCGCGATCCCGTTGGCAAAACCAGGACCAAGGTGCAGCAGCGTTGCGGCTGGACGTCCCGTCATCCGGGCCCAACCGTCGGCTGCGCCGGTACAAACACCTTCAAAGAGCGCAAGCACGACGCGTAGCCCGGATTGCCGGTCAAGAGCTGCCACGATCGGCATTTCGGTAGTGCCGGGATTGGCAAAACAGATTTCAACGCCAGCGTGCCGGGCAGTTTCAATCAAGCTGCAAGCTCCCGTTTTCATTTGGTTTTATTTTGATAATCAAATATAATCATTTGACAATCAACAAATCAGTTCATCTAAACCTATTTGGGGTTTGGAATGTTACATTTGTTAAGATGAACCGAATCTTGGCCATAAAATCCACCGATGACATCCCTCCTGAGTATCGCCAGAAACCGATCGGGCTGCTGCTGGAATACCACAACCTGAACAGGCCGCTCGAACGGTGCGACAGGGCACAAATTTTAGTCGGAATGTGTATGGACAACCGCAAACACCTGCAAATTCCCGATAACTTCGCCTTTATTATCCGTGCCGGCGGAGCAAACCTGCGTTACAGTGAATTCAAGGTATCCTATGCCATTGCTGTCGGACAGGTCAGGCACATCGCCCTCATCGGCCATAACCATTGCGGGATGGTGGACCTGATTGCACGCAAGGAGGAGTTCATCGAGGGAATGGTGCAGACGGCAGGCTGGGACCAGCAACGGGCGGAAGCGCATTTCAGCCATTTCGCGCCAATGTTTGAAATCGGCAATGAGATCGACTTCATCTTAAGCGAGGCCAAGCGTTTACGGCAGGTCTACCCCAAAATCCAGATTGCCCCGATGATCTACCTGGTTGAAGACAACAAGATCTACCTTATCGACGAAAGTCCATTTCCAACCGAAGTTTGATGGCAATTTACTCACCTCAAAAAAAATCAATTATGGCCGAACTGAAAACAAAACAAAACAGTGCAGACGTTGACGAATTCATCCGGTCGTTTGCCGATACCGAACAAAAACGTCAGGACAGCTTCGAGTTGGTCAAGCTGATGCAGGATTTTACCGGCTTTGAACCTAGGATGTGGGGCGCATCGATTATCGGTTTCGGCAGCTACCATTATAAATCCGAGAGAAGCCGCCAGGAAGGCGATTGGCCGCTGGTGGGATTTTCGCCACGGAAGGCAGCCATTTCGCTCTACGTGTTCACCGGGGCTCCGGAGCACGAGCACCTGCTCGAGGGACTGGGGAGGTTCAAGATGGGCAAAGCCTGTCTTTATGTTAAGCAGTTATCCGATATCGATCTCAATGTGCTCAGGCAGATAATGAAAGAGACCATCGGCTATTTGAAAGCACGGAATGAATAAGCGGATAGAACCCGGCCGGCGTGAGGAGCTGTTCGGGATTTTGAAAGCCCGGTTTTTTTTAAACCGGCGCCGCCACGAAAGCCTGAATTGGGCTGATGTGCAGGCCAGGCTTGAGACCGATCCCGGCAAGCTGTGGTCGCTCAGCGAAATGGAGCGGACCGGAGGCGAACCGGATTTGGTTGGTTATGATCGGGATGGGGACGAGTTTCTTTTTATCGACTGTTCAGCGGAGAGCCCCTCAGGCCGGCGGAGCCTCTGCTACGACCCCGAAGCACTGGATGAGAGGAAATCATTCAAGCCTGAAGGCAGCGCAATTGAAATGGCAGCCTCCCTGGGTATCGAATTGCTGACCGAGACCCAGTACCGGGAGCTGCAGCAGCTGGGTAGTTTCGATACCAAGACATCGAGCTGGATCCAAACGCCGCCATCGATCCGCAAGCTCGGCGGCGCCCTCTTCTGTGACTTTCGCTATGGCCAGGTGTTCGTTTATCACAATGGCGCCTCTTCGTACTATGGCGCGAGGGGGTTTCGGGGATTGCTAAGGGTTTAGGAGGCCCCCCTATTTTTTCTTCATTATCCTTCCCAAGAAGGACATCCCCAGCTCGGCGATGTCATCCCCAAAATTGCTATTCACCGACCTGATCGAGAAAATCCACGATGGCTCCATTCTTGACCATTACTTCAAGACCAGGGGCTCACCCATTAAATTGGTTTATACCAGCCTGATGGGCTTGGCTTTGCTGATCTTTACCATAACGGGTTTCTGGCTTTGGTTTGGACCCAAAAGGATGCAAAAAATGGTTAGACAGAAGAATTTAATTCCAAAAAATGACAAGGGAAGGGGTTCTAATCCAACTTGAAGCGTCAGGTATAAATTTCTTGGTTCCCAGTTGATTTTCATCCAAGTTACAAGAAATCCTATTAGATTTGGTTGGCCTCGACCGGCCGCTAGAGATTGGGCGAAAACAAACATCAATTTTAATAAGCCATGAAAAGAGACCTCCTCAATCCCCACCATTTAAGCAGATCAGCAAGCATTCTCCTACTGATCGTTCTCTTACCATCCTGCAACCTCATTTTCAGCACGGACGACAAATGGGAACTTGACCGGGCGTATGTCGGGATTTTCAACACGGTTGATCGATATGATGCCGGGTCGGAGACCACCGATGCCATTTGGGTGGTTAACGATCACTATGATGAATACTGGGGCCTCAACAAGGATTATTACCTGGACTGGAAAGGGAGCACCTTCACGGTGAGCTATACTGATATCCACACTACTGATAACAACTACATAATGACGACAGACGTGGAGATGACCGGCAAATTATCGACCGACCGCCAAACGCTTCTGACATTCACCGGCACCCGAAGGTTAACCCAATACGACGTGGCCAACCTACATTACGACATTGTCGAGCAGTACATCAGTGTACGGAATGTCCCTCTGGAAGGGAGAAGCGATATGCTTTCATGTCAGATCAGCGGGAATATCACAACCTATATCATTGATGCTCAATGGAAACACACGGTTATCGATAATAACGATACCAGGGTCTCAGAAACCGGGGCACTCAACCTTTCCAGCAGCAACAATCAGCTCCATGTCACTTTCAATAAAGAGTATTGACCCGGAGGGATTTGCCGGTACAGGCAGTGAACAACCGGTCTCTTGACCCATTAATCAGACAGCCTGACAGCAAAATTAGCAGGCCGGTCTTCATTAATCCCTGCCCTTAAAGTGAGCGGTCTCACCCCCTGAAGGCCTGGGGTCCCTCCGTTGTTTCAGGAAGTTTTGCTAATTTCAGCAAACACAAATCTCAGGCACGATGCATATCAAAGCGGTTTTTCCGGGGCAATACATTCAGGGTCCCGGGGTGTTGAATGAGCTGCCCGGGCTGGTCGGAACATTCGGATCAAAAGGCCTGATTCTGGGCTCGAAAACCGTCAGTGACCGGATCCTCCCCCGTTTTGGATCAGAGCTCCTCAGCCAGTCATTGCCCATTGAATTATTCGGTGGCGAATGTTGCGAACCTGAGCTGGGAAGGGTTGCCCGGCTCATCGCGGAACGGAGGGCGGACATCCTGATTGGGATGGGGGGTGGAAAAACGATCGATACGGCCAAGATTGCCGCCGACCGGGCAGGTATCCCCGTGATCGTGGTTCCTACCATCGCCTCAACCGATGCGCCCTGCAGTGGGTGCGCGGTGCTTTATGGTCCTGAAGGAACCTTCGAGGCGGTCCACTACCAGAAAAGAAACCCTGCAGTGGTGCTGGTCGATGTGAACATCATCGCTCACGCACCGGTCCGTTTCCTGGCAGCCGGGATGGGCGACGCACTGGCCACCTGGTTCGAGGCGCGTTCGTGCAAGCAAACCCAATCAGTGAACGAATGCGGGGGGTTGAGCACCATGGCCGGCCTGCATCTGGCCAGACTCTGCTATGACACCCTGATGAGTCACGGTGTGCAGGCCCTTTCCGACAACCAGGCCCACGCTGTCACACAGGCGCTTAACTGCATTGTCGAAGCCAACATTCTCCTGAGCGGCCTCGGATTCGAGAGTGGCGGGCTTGCCGCAGCCCACGCCATACACAACGGGCTCACCGCCCTGGACGAAACCCACGGCTTCTTTCACGGTGAAAAGGTGGCATTCGGCCTCCTTGCAGGCCTTCATCTAGAAGAGAAGATGCCCGAAGAAACGGATGCCGTGTACCATTTCTGCCATCAGGTCGGCCTGCCCACCACCCTCGCCGATATCGGCCTCGGGAATGCCGATCCGGATTACCTGATGATGGCAGCGGAAAAAAGCTGCGCACCCGATCAACCCATTCATCATCAGCCAGGAACAATAACCCCGGAGAAGGTTCTCCAGGCCCTGCTCCGCGCGGATGAGCGGGGAAGAGCGTCGAAAGCCTGATTTCAATCAACCTTACCTGATTGTCCAATGCCGGGTCAGTTGCCGAAAGCACTGATACCCTTTTACCTGTGGGCTGCCTTTAGTGCCCCAAGCCTCGGGAGCTCAGGAACCATCCTGATCCGGGTTCATTAATCGGGACAATTGAGGTAACTTTGCTGTTTGCATTTATTGATATGGCACCAAAGTTTACCTCTTCCGTTGAGAACCATTTCTTCCACCGGTCGGGTTTGACCAGTCAAACCGGCCGGATCCCCTACATCATCGTGGACAACTTCCCCCGACTGGGGCTTCTGGCTGCCCTCCGTTTTCTCGAATGGGCCGGGGAGAACCCTGAAGGCGTGATCAGCCTGCCAACCGGCAAGACACCGGAGTATTTCATCAAATGGACCCGGCACCTGCTCCGGAACTGGTCGGAGGCGGCCACCTGGAAACTGCTCGGGGAGTACGGCCTTGATCCAAAACGCAAACCCAGCCTGGAGAGGCTCTCTTTTGTCCAGATGGATGATTTCTACCCGATCAGCCCTCTCCAGCACAACAGTTTCAACCATTATGTCAGGGAATATTACCTCAGGGGGTTTGGCCTGAACCCGGATCTTGCCTTGTTGATCAATTCGGACAAGATACCGCTGTTAACCGGGATGACCTATCGGGATATTTTCCCTGATCTGACCATCGACCTGAGCCTGAGGCACCGGGAAGCAAGGAGCAGGCGGGAGGAGCTCCAACAGGCCTCGATCTTTAGGATCGACAACTGGTGTATGCTTTACGAGGAGCAGATCCGGTCAAAAGGCGGGATCGGCTTCTTTCTGGGCGGCATCGGGCCTGACGGCCATATCGCCTTCAATATCCGCGGCAGCGACCACCACTCCACCACCCGTCTGAGCCCCACCAACTACGAAACACAGGCGGCAGCCGCCGGCGATCTCGGGGGGATCGACGTGTCAGCCAACCGGCAGGTGATCACGATCGGACTCGGAACCATCACCTATAACCCGGACGTGACGGCTCTGATCTTTGCATCAGGGGAGACCAAGGCACCAATGGTGAAGGCCGCCATCGAGTCGGCTTCCGATGCCCAGTATCCGGCTACCGTGCTGCAGGGGATGCCCAACACGCGATTTTTGCTGACCGAAGGGGCTGCCAGCCTGCTTAACGACCAGCAGGACCGCCACTATCACACCGGCCCCTGGAATATGGA
>JAWOHI010000016.1:0-10152 GCA_046485255.1 Bacteroidales bacterium | reverse complement strand
GTAGGGTATGTTTTGTTTCCGGCACGCCTCCTCCAGGATCCTGGATTGGGCGTGGGTGCGGTAAAGGACAGCGAAATCATTGAAATCGACCTGGTTGCGGAGGTGGAGATCCAGAATCCGGTTCGATATCAGGAATCCCTCCTCCTGGTCGGTCATTGCCTGGATCACCTCTACCGGGTCGCCGGTTTCGTTGGCCGACCAGATCTCCTTGGGTATCCGGCCCTGGTTTTTGGCAATCAGGCTATTAGCTGCCTCCACGATGGTTTTGGTCGAACGGTAGTTCTGCTCCAGCTTGAAAATCTGATATTCCGGATAGTCGTTCCTGAAGTTCAATATGTTCTCAATCCTGGCCCCCCTGAAAGAATAGATGCTTTGCGAATCATCCCCCACCACGCAGAGGTTCCGGCTGACACTTGCCAGCTGGTTGACAATGGCATACTGGACCAGGTTGGTGTCCTGATACTCATCTACCAGCACATACCTGAATTGTGCCCGGTACCGGTCGAGGGCCTCCGCATGATCCCTGAAAAGCAGGTAAGTGTTCAGGAGGAGGTCGTCAAAGTCCATCGCTCCGGCGTTGCGGCACCTTCTTGCATAAGTTTTATAGATATTGCCCATCTCGGGCTTTCGCGCTGATTCATCCGCCGAGATCCACTCGCTCCTGGACAGGTAGGCCTCCGCGGTGACCAGTTGGTTCTTGGCAAAGGAGATGCGGCGCATCACCTCGCCGGGCGGGTATAACTGGTCGTCCAGTTTCAGGTCGCTCAGGATGCTCTTGATCAGGCTCTTGGCATCGTCCGTATCATAAATGGTAAAGCTGGCGGGATAGCCGGTCAGCTCGCTCTCCCTCCGCAGGATGCGGCTGAAAACCGAGTGAAAGGTCCCCATCCAGAGGGCACGGCTCATCTCAGAGCCAGTCAGCCGGTCGATCCGCCCCTTCATCTCCCGGGCCGCCTTGTTGGTGAAGGTCAGGGCCAGGATATTCCGCGCCGGCACCCCCTGGTCGATCAGGTAGGCGATCTTGAAGGTCAACACCCTCGTCTTGCCCGACCCGGCCCCTGCGATCACCAGCAAGGGGCCTTCGGTGGTTTTGACAGCCTCCTGCTGCACCGGGTTCAGGTCTCTTAATATCGGATTCAAAATTTTAGGTTTTATGTACGCCGATTCGCTTTCAATCCGTTATCAATCGGAAAGGAGCCACCATCGCTTGCCGCGGCCAAAAATAACAATTGTAACCCGTTGCCGGGGAGTGGTCGGACCGATTTCTTGAACAGATTTCTTAATATTGTAACTTTATTTACCTACAGAACTGATTTTAATGAAGTCCCAGCCGATCCACACCCTTAGGCGAATAGCCTTACTGGCAATGGCCCTGTCCCTGGCCGTCGCTGCCAGGCCCCAGGCGGGCAGCTACTACGTGCAGGTCCTCAATCCCCTGACCGACACCCTCCGGGTTTGCCCGGGGCAGGGAATCTTCTTCAGGGCCGAATGCCACAATACGGACGGGGCCCCTTTTAACGATGCCAAGGTTGATTTCACCTGGAGTCTTGGCTATCAGGGAATTGAGATTAAGGGAAGCTCCTTTACCCACGCCTTTCCTGCCGGAGGGCACTATCGGGTCAAGCTTACCGTCAAAGGGCTTGAAGGGCCCGATGCCACTAACAGCCCGGAGATCCACGTTTTTGTTTCCCTCCGGCCGTATTTCACCGGTACCCGGTCCGATAACTCTTCCCTGTGCAGCGGTAACCAGCTCGCCCTGACCGGATTCATCACCCCGGTGCCCTGGGCCGGGGATGATTATCCGTTTGTCAACCAGCACAATCCCTCCGATTTCGCCTGGGAGGGCCTGGGCATCGTGTCCGACCGCGACGGGGTTGCACGTATTGATCCGCCTCTCGACCTCGGTCATTTGCCTTATCTTTTCCGCGTCAAGGATGATTTTGGCTGTTTTTATGACACCACCCTCACGCTTTATGGCGTCAAGGCTGAGTTTACGATGGAGCCCAAAACCGGCGAGGCTCCCCTGGAGGTTAAGTTCGAGGTGAAAGATCCATCAAACGGCGGATTTGAGAGCAGCATCAGTTACCAGTTCGAGTTTTATGAGCAGCAGGACACCAATAAGAAGCTGACCACCAATGATAGATTGTTTGTCTTTGATAATCCGGGAGTTTATATCAGCCGGATGACTGCCAAATACGACCAGTGCACCTTTCGTTTCACCCCCCCTGAGGAGTATATACGCGTCGACTCCTCCCTTTTGGAAATTCCCAACGTATTTACTCCCAACGGGGATGGTTTCAACGACTTTTTCCAGGTTAAGGCGCTGTCACTCCGAACTTTCAAAGGCTTGATATTCAATCGCTGGGGCAGGGTGCTCTATGAGTGGGATGATCCCAGGGATCCCGAGAAGGGATGGAACGGCAAAGACCAAAACACCGGTCGTGAGGTGCCGGTGGGGACCTATTTCTACGTAATCACCGCCTCCGGGTATGACAAGGACCGCACCAGGACCAACAAGGAGGGTGGGTATCCGGACATTGAGTACCGGGGCGGCGTGTACAAGGGCTCCTTTATGCTGTTCAGATAAAAAAACCTGGCAGGTTTTAGTAACCTGCCAGGTTTAAACAAAGCATCCCGTAAGCTATTCTTCGTCGTCTGCGGTATATGCAGCCTGCAGTTTATCCTGAACATCCGGCGGCACCAGGGCATACTCGATGAATCTCATCCCGTAGGTGGCCCTTCCGTTTGTCAGGGAACTGAGCGCAGTCGAATATTTGTTCAGTTCGGCCAGCGGCACTTTGGCCTTCAGTTTTTCGTAGCGTCCTTCAGAGTTCATTCCAAGGATCATTGCCCGGCGCCCCTGGAGGTCACTCATCACGTCACCCATCCTGTCGCCCGGGGTGAGGACTTCCACCTCATAGATCGGTTCGAGGATTTTCGGGCCCGCCTTGCGGAAAGCTTCGGCGAAGGCTTTGGCGCCTGCCAGCTTGAAAGAGATCTCGTTTGAGTCGACCGGGTGCATTTTGCCATCATATATATAGACCCGGATATCCCTGGCATAGGAGCCGGTGAGCGGCCCGTTTTCCAGTTTCTCCATGATCCCCTTTTGGATGGCTGGCATAAACCTCCCATCAATCGATCCGCCGACGATGCAGTTGTGGAAGACCAGCTTGCCGCCCCAGTCGAGTTGGATTTCGTCCTTTCCGCGGATTGACAGCTGCATGTCTTTGCCTTCGACCTTGAAGTTGGTACGGTCGGGTGCGCTCTCATCGTGGGGTTCGATGATCATATGAACCTCACCGAATTGTCCGGCTCCACCCGATTGCTTCTTGTGGCGGTATTGGGCCTGGGCCACTTTCGTGATGGTTTCGCGGTAGGGAATGCGGGGTGGCAGGTATTCGGTGGGTATCTTATAGATATTATCCAGCAGCCATTTGACGATGTTCAGGTGGTACTCCCCCTGTCCGTGCAGGATGATCTGCTTGAGTTCCTTCGAATATTCAACGCGCAGGGAGGGGTCCTCCTCGTGCAGGCGATGGAGTGCTTCGCCCAGCTTTTCGTCGTCCGACTCCTCCTTGGCCTTGATGGCCGCCCGGTATTTCGGTTCCGGCATTTCAACCGGAGCCACCGGGGAGTCAACGCTTTTGTCGGCCAGGGTAGTAAAGGTGCGGGTATCTTTCAGTTTGACCGTTGCCCCGATATCGCCGGCGTGGATGGTGTCCACCTTTTGGCGGTTCCGGCCTGCGACCACGAACAATTGGGAAATCCTTTCCTTGGCGTTGGTGTTCAGGTTGACCACGTCGATGCCTTCGGTCAGTTTTCCCGAAACTACCTTGAAGAAGGAGATCTCGCCCAGGTGTTGCTCATTGAAGGTCTTGAACACAAAGGCGATATTGGCGGAGGTATCTCCAACCTGAACCTGCGTGCCATTTTTCAGCTGATGGGAGAAATGGTCGGGCGTGGGTGCATAATTGATCAGGAACTCGCACAGGCGCCGGGTACCCTGGACATTCTTGGCCGAGGTGCAGAGAACCGGGAATATTCCCCTTTCGGCCAGCCCCTTTTTCAGGCCGGTCCGCATCTCCTCTTCGGTCAGGGTGTCATTGGCAAAGAAAAGTTCCATCAGGCTCTCGTCCGCTTCGGCAGCCACCTCCACCAGGTGGGTGTAATAGGAATCAACCTTTGCGGTTTCGGAGGCGGGGATGTCGGACTCAACCGGGGCTCCTCCTCCCACCGGGAATTTGATGGCCTTTTTACGGATCACGTCGATGACCGTATCGAAATTCTCTCCCTCGTTGAGCGGGTACTGAACCACCACCACCCGGTGCCCGAAAGCCTCCTTGGCGCTGTCGACTGCCTTGTCGAAGTGCGACTTTTCGTGGTCGAGCTGGTTGACGACAATCATAACCGGCTTGTGATGCTTGTCGGTATATCGCATCAGGGATTCGGTGCCGACCTCGACGCCGTTCTGGGCATTTATCAACAGAAGGACGGAATCTGCGGCGTTCAGCGCTGCAACGGTGGCCCCTACGAAATCATCGGCACCCGGGGTGTCGATGAAATTGATTTTGTGGTCTTTGTATTCCGTATGCATCACGGAGGTGTAAACCGAGTTGCCACGCTCGTGCTCGATTTCGTGATTGTCAGATACCGTGTTCTTGCTGCCTACGTCGCCGCGGCGGCTGATCACCCCGCCGTCAAAGAGCAGAGCCTCAGCCAGGGTGGTCTTCCCCGAGCCGGAATTGCCCAACAGCGCAAGATTTCGAATCTGATGGATCTGGTAAACTTTCATAACTCCCTTAGTTTCTGGATAAATGATTGACGTTTAAAGCACTTCAAAATTTGGTCTGCAAAGCTAAGATTTTTTTTCGTAGAAGCAAGCCCATTATGACCGGCGGAGGGGTGACCATTAATATATTATTATGGTGCGGGATGGTTGCTGGCTCTGGTTGAAAATAATTTTGGCACTATGTTTTATTTTGAAAAAAACTTTTACCTTTGCACACCATTTTGTTAACAAAGTAAAGGGTAATAATCATTCAGTAATGCCTACTATACAGCAATTAGTAAGAAAAGGTAGAACCAGCAGGGTTGATAAAAGCAAAGCACCTGCCCTCGATTCTTGTCCGCAGCGCCGGGGGGTTTGTGTCAGGGTTTACACCACCACGCCCAAGAAGCCGAACTCGGCTATGCGTAAGGTGGCAAGGGTTAAGCTGACCAATCAGAAAGAGGTGAACGTTTACATTCCCGGCGAGGGGCATAATCTTCAGGAGCACTCGATTGTCCTGGTTCGGGGCGGCAGGGTCAAAGACCTTCCTGGTGTCCGTTACCATATGGTGCGGGGTACTTTGGATGCGGCCGGAGTCGATGGGCGCCGTCAGCGCAGGTCGAAATACGGAACCAAGAGGCCCAAGAAAGGAGCTGAAACCGCCAAAAAGAAGAAGTAGCAAATGAGAAAAGCTAAAGCCAAAAAGAATATTGTGCAGCCGGACCCGAAGTTTGGGGACGCCAGGGTGACGCGGTTTGTCAATGACCTGATGCACAGTGGAAAAAAGAGCATTGCCTTTGATGTTTTTTACAATGCTCTGGAAATGGTAGAGAAAAAAACCCAGGACAGCGGCCTGACGCCACTGGAAGTCTGGAAAAAGGCATTGGAGAATATCACTCCGGCCGTTGAGGTGAAGAGCCGCCGCGTTGGTGGAGCCACCTTCCAGGTTCCGATGGAGATTCGTCCCGACCGCAAGATTTCGATTGGTAACAAGAACCTGATCTCCTTCGCAAGAAAACGCACAGGGCGCTCAATGAGCGAAAAACTGGCTGCTGAGATCGTCGCTGCATTTAACGAAGAGGGCGCTGCCTTCAAGAAAAAAGAAGATACGCACCGGATGGCCGAAGCCAACCGGGCATTTGCACATTTCCGGTTTTAACCGGCACACACGTTCTTTGACAGGTTGGGATGGCACCAAATCTCTCTAATACCAGGAACATCGGTATCATGGCCCACATTGACGCGGGCAAGACGACGACAACCGAGCGGATTCTGTTTTACACCGGCATTAATCACCGGATGGGAGAGGTTCATGATGGTGCTGCTACCATGGATTGGATGATCCAGGAACAGGAGAGGGGAATCACGATCACGTCGGCGGCTACCACGACCTGGTGGAAATGGGAAGGGGAAACTTTCAAGATCAACATCATCGACACCCCCGGCCACGTTGATTTCACCGTCGAGGTTGAACGCTCGCTCCGGGTCCTTGACGGGGCCATAGCTGTTTTTTGCGGAGTCGGCGGCGTTGAGCCGCAATCCGAAACAGTCTGGCACCAGGCGGACAAATACGGAGTACCCCGGATCGCGTTCGTAAATAAGATGGACCGGCCGGGAGCCGATTTTTCCAACGTCCTGAAGGAAATGAAGGAGAAGCTAGGGACAAAGCCGGTGGCCATTCAGGTTCCGGTGGGAGTGGAGGAGAAGTTTCGCGGGGTGATTGACCTGCTTGCAAACCAGGCCCTGATCTGGCCCGAAGGAGATGAACTCGGAGCACATCCGGAAATTTCCCCGGTACCAGAGGAGTTGGAAAAGCTAACGGCTGAGTGGAGGGAAGAGATGATCGAGGCTATTTGCGAAACGGATGACAACCTTCTCGAGAAATATTTCGCCGACCGGGATTCCATCCATGAGCGTGATCTGCTGGGAGCTTTACGGAAAGCTACGCTAAACCGTACCCTGGTTCCCGTTTTATGCGGATCCGCATTCAAAAACAAAGGTGTGCAGCCTCTGCTTAATGCAATTGCTGCTTTTCTGCCCAGTCCGCTGGACGTCGGTGCGGTTCACGGGTTCGAACCCAAATCGCATGCCGGCCTCAGCAGGCAGCCTGATCAAGATGCACCTCTGGCAGCACTGGCTTTTAAAATTGCTACTGATCCTTACGTGGGCCGACTGGCCTACCTGAGGGTTTATTCCGGGTCGATCAAATCGGGAGCCACTGTTTATAACACGCGTACCGAAAGAAAAGAGAGGATCACCCGACTCTATCAAATGCATGCAAACAAACAGAACCCGAGAGATGTAATCGAGGCGGGGGATATCTGCGGTGCAGTCGGTTTCAAGGATATCAAGACCGGCGACACCCTTTGCGATGAAAATCACAAGATCCTTCTCGAAACCATCAATTTTCCCGAACCGGTCCTCGGACTGGCCGTTGAGGCCCGTACGCAGGAGGATATCGCGAAACTTCAGGATGCCCTGCAGAAACTGACCGATGAAGACCCGACATTCCGGGTCCGGTCGGACGAAGACTCTGCGCAAACCGTGATCAGCGGGATGGGAGAACTTCATCTCGAGATCCTGGTCGACCGCCTGAAGCGGGAATTCAAGATCGACGTCAACAAAGGCCTTCCGCAGGTAGCCTATAAAGAGGCTATCCGTCTTAGCACCGAACAACTGACGGTGTTCAGGAAGGAGACGGGCGGACGCCCGCTTTTTGCCGAAATCAAAACCATCATTTCGCCGGAACCCGGTCGCAGCGGACTCACGTTTGAATCCCAGATGAAACCGGAGGAGCTGCCAAGGCCATTTGTGGCTGCGGTTGAGCGCGGTTTCAGGAACGCGATGAACAGCGGAGTCCTGGCGGGATTTCCTATGAGAAGCCTCAAAGTCACCCTTATGGGCGGTTCATTCCACCCGATGGAATCCGATGAACTCGCTTTCGAGATTGCCGCACAGAAAGCGTTCCGCGAAGGGTGTGAAAAATCGCGACCGGTTCTGCTCGAACCGATAATGAACCTCGAAGTGGTTTCCCCGGAAGAATATTTGGGAGATGTTATTGCCGATCTCAACAAACGGCGTGGTCAGGTACTGGGAATGGAAACCAAACCCGGAGGCCGCGTGGTCAGAGCCACAGTGCCGCTGTCCGAACAATTCGGATACGTCACTGTGTTAAGATCATTGACTTCGGGCCGGGCAAGCTCAACAATGGAGCTTTCCCATTACGACGAAGTACCTCGTGACCTAGCCATAGCCGTCCTGCAGAAAGTTTTTGGAAGAGTGGATTTATTGTAGATTAAACCAGATACGAATGAGTCAGAAAATTAGAATTAAGTTGAAGTCGTACGATCACAACCTCGTGGACAAGTCTGCCGAGAAGATCGTAAAAACGGTGAAAAGCACCGGCGCTGTTGTCAGCGGGCCAATCCCCCTGCCAACCCACAAGCGGGTATTTACCGTGTTGAGGTCAACTTTTGTGAATAAGAAGTCGAGAGAACAATTTCAGCTCAGCTCCTACAAGCGGTTGATCGACATTTACAGTTCCACGGCAAAGACCATCGATGCCCTGATGAAACTGGAACTGCCCAGCGGAGTTGAAGTAGAAATTAAAGTTTAATTCAAAGCGTTAGTAACATGCAAGGCTTAATCGGGAAAAAAATCGGGATGACTTCGGTCTTTGATGCGGATGGGAAAAACGTTCCGTGTACAGTGATCGAGGTTGGACCCTGTGTAGTGACCCAGGTCAAGACCCGCGAAAAGGATGGGTACGAAGCAGTGCAGGTGGCCTTCGACGATAAAAAGGAGAAGAATACCACCAAGGCCATGCTGGGTCATTTCAAAAAAGCCAACACCGCACCGAAGCGTGAGATCCACGAGTTCCCCAAGGATAATGGCGAAACCATCAATCTGGGTGACCTCATCACCGTGGAGACCTTCACCAACGACAAGTGGGTTGATGTAACCGGTCTTACCAAGGGCAAGGGTTTTCAAGGTGTGATAAAAAGGCACGGTTTCGCTGGCGTTGGTGACAGCACCCACGGACAGCACAACCGGCTGAGGGCCCCGGGCTCGCTTGGCGCCTCCTCATACCCAAGCCGGGTTCTGAAGGGAATGCGAATGGCCGGTCGCGACGGGAACAAAACCGTCAAGATGATCAGCCTTCAGATCATGAAAATCATTCCGGAACATAACCTGATGATTTTGAAAGGTTCGGTTCCGGGAGCCAAAGGTTCTTACTTAATAATTGAGAAGTAATGGAAGTAGCAGTATATAACTCAAGCGGCGAGAAGACCGGGCGGACCGTAGAGTTGCGGGATGATGTATTTGCCATCAACCCCAATGATCACGCCATCTACCTGGATGTCAAACAGTTTTTGGCCAACCGCCGGCAAGGTACCCATAAAGCCAAGCAGCGCAATGAGGTGGCAGGAAGCACCAAGAAGCTGAAACGGCAGAAGGGTACCGGAACAGCCCGTGCCGGCAGCATCAAGTCACCCCTCTTTCGGGGCGGCGGCCGGGTATTCGGTCCGGTTCCAAGGGATTACGGCTTCAAGCTGAACAAAAAGGTCAAGCAACTGGCCCGGAAATCTGCCCTGACTTACAAGGCGAAAGATGCCCGGATAGTGGTTCTGGAGGATATTAACATCGAAGCTCCAAAGACCCGGACCATGGCTGAAATCAGGCAAAACCTCCATCCTGGCGACAAAAAAATGCTTTTGGTTTTAAATCAACCGAATAAAAACATATATTTGTCGTCTCGAAATTTGCAGGGAATCAAAGTCGTAACTGTTTCAGAATTAAATACTTACGACGTACTTAATGCTTCAACTGTAACCTTCTTCGAGAGTTCTATTGAAGCTTTAAATGAAAATTTCGGACAATAAGAAAGTAGTGACAATGGATATTTTGATCAAGCCAATCGTGACCGAGAAAATGACAGGACAGACTGAAGTGCTGAAATGTTACGGTTTTATCGTTGACAAGAGGGCCAACAAGCACCAGATCAAGAAGGCGGTGGAGGATATGTACAGTGTGTCGGTGGTATCGGTTAACACGATGCGTTACGGCAGCAAGACAAAATCCAGGTACACCCGCTCGGGTATGGTGAAGGGCCGGACCACGGCTTTCAAGAAAGCGATTGTAGGACTTGCCGAGGGCGATGTAATTGATTTTTACAGCAATATTTAAACAGAGATGGCAGTACGCAGTTTTAAACCGGTAACGCCGGGGCAGAGAGAGAAAGTCATTAGCACCTTCGAGGAGATCACCCGGAGCGTGCCGGAAAAGTCTTTGTTGAAACCGTTGAAAAAGTCGGGCGGCCGGAACAATTCGGGCAGGATGACGATGCGGTATCTCGGCGGCGGGCACAAGCAGATGTATCGCAT
>JAWOHI010000360.1:0-14730 GCA_046485255.1 Bacteroidales bacterium | reverse complement strand
AAAGCAACCAGAGTTACCACAGCCTGGTCAGGCAGTTTGGGCGCCAGGCCATTTGGAACAATCCGCGCGAGTATGGACGGATCGTCTATCGGCCGGTCGATCGGCGCGAGAATTTCATCAAGCGTTGTATCGGGCTGCCTGGCGACACCGTGGAGATACGGCATAACTGGGTGTATGTAAACGGATTACCACAGGACAGCCTAAATGGAATGCAGTTCGATTACCAGGTAATCACCGATGGAACCCCGATCAACCAGAAAAAGTTGGATATGCTGGAGATATACCGGGGGGAGTACCAGTTCTCGAATGGCGTTTACATCCTCCCATTGACGGAAGAATCGAGGAGAGAGGTTTACAAACTCCCCAACGTCCGGTTCGCGGAGCGTATGGAGATACCGGCCGGCGAGAGGGATGGAACTTTTCCCTTCAGCCGGAATTACAATTGGAACCGTGACAATTACGGACCGGTTTGGATTCCCAAAAAAGGAATGACTGTTCCGATCACCATTGAAAACCTCCCGCTATACGAGCGCATAATTGATGTTTATGAAAGCAACGATCTGGAAGTCAGTGGCAATATCATCAAGATCAATGGCCAGCCGACCGGGGAGTACACATTTAAGATGGATTATTACTGGATGATGGGGGACAACCGCCACAACTCGGCCGACAGCCGCTATTGGGGCTTTGTTCCTGAAGATCATATCGTTGGCAGGCCCGTTTTTGTTTACGTTTCTTTTAACAAAAACAAGAAATTCCCGGCCAATATCCGGTGGAACAGGATTTTGATGAAAATCCGCTAATTAAGGAAAGAGGTTATAAGTGATGAAGCGAAGAAAAAAGATGATCTGGTGGAGCCTTGGGATTCTCCTGTTCCTGTTTCTGGTGAGAATTTTTCTTTACCAGACGGTGCCTGTGAAGGGTTTCGAGATGGGATCGACGCTTGTTCCGGGTGACCGGGTGATCGTCAACAAGGTCAGGGCGGGCTGGAGGCTTCCCCACTCCATTTTCAAGGTTTCGGATTACCGGTTCCCTGCGATCAAGCCACTGAAGCGTGGAGAAGTGATCGCGTTCAACCGGCCGCAGGGGTTTGACCAGCCGATCGACCGCAAGCCGATTTTCATCAGCCGGATAGCCGGTTTTCCCGGGGACACGGTACTTGTTTGGGACAAACAAGTCTATATCAACCGGGTGATCGTGGATCCTCCCGGGCTGGCCAGGACCGAATACCGGGTTGTGGTGGGATCGGGTGAAATCACGTCAGCCTTCCTTCGCCGCCACAGCGTGGAGAAGCCCAGGCTGATCGATGACATTGGCATTTACGATGTTGACCTCGATCCACGGGCCCGTGAGGCGATGGATCAGGAGCAGGGCATCAGCACCATACGCCCAACCAAGCAATTTGCGGGCGACTCCTCCATTGATTATTACCCACCGTCGAATTTCTTCCTATGGAACCGGGATCAGTTTGGCCCGCTGATCGTCCCACGCAAGGGGCAGACCGTGGACGTTGCGATCAATACGGTCGACCTTTATCGTGAAATCATTGAAAATCATGAAGGAAACCAGCTACAGGTTGACTGGAGCGGAGTGAAGATGAATGGCAGGCCCATAGATAAGTACACCTTCAAAAAGGATTACTATTTCGTTCTGGATGACAACCGTGATCACCCGAATGATTCAAGGATCATCGGATACATACCGGCTGACCACATCATTGGAGTTGTGAACCGGATTGCCTGCTCCCATCAGGGCAGGTACGACTACCTGCGTAAGATCAGGATTGACAGGACCTTTAAGCGGGTTCGCTGATCCGATATGGACTCGGTTTGGCTCACCACAGCCTACTTTGGCCCGGTCCACTACTTCAAATTAATGGCTGGGAACCCGGTTGTACGAATCGAAGCCTGCGAGCATTACCAAAAGCAATCGTTCAGGAACCGATGCCAGATAGTATCAGCAAACGGCCCGATCACGCTGAGTATTCCGATCCTCAAGGGACGCTCTCCGGGGCAACTCATCCGTGACGTTCGCATTGACCATCAGGGTAACTGGCAGAAGATCCACTTCAAATCCATTGAATCTGCCTACCGGCACTCGCCATATTACGAATTCCATATCGACGACCTGATGGAATTCTGGTCGGTGAGGTGGAATTTCCTTTTTGATTACAACCTGGCCATAACGGAGCGGGTTATCAGGCTTCTGAATCTGAAATGCACCCTCCGCCTGACCGAATCCTTTGGGGAGCCGGGGTGTTACGGGGCTGGTGACTACCGGTACCGTATTCATCCAAAACTAAAAGAAGAGGGCACGGATTTGATTTCCGTGCCCTATCATCAGGTCTTCTCTGACCGGTTTGGGTTTGTTGGGGGGTTGAGTATCCTGGATGTGTTGTTTAATTTAAACCTGTCAAGTTTTTAAAACTTGACAGGTTTATTAAAACCTAAACCCCATCGTTGCACTGATCCGGCCCTTGGTGTTCTTCAGGTCACCCTTGTTGTTGGCGTAGAGGAAATAAGTCTGCTCCCAGCTTGACAGGGCATATCCAAGGTCAAGATATACGCGGTCGTCGCGATAGCCAACACCGGCCGACCAAATGGTAAGGTTATTGCCGGCGTTGGGTTCATCATCCACATAAGGGCTGCCATAGAAGGCGAATCCGCCGCGCACGAAGTAGTTGGCCAGGTGTCCTTCGGCCCCGATCCTCAAATTGGATGCGGCTTTATAACGGGTGGTGATTGCATCGTTTTCTCCGAAGAAGTCATAATCGGATGAGGAGAGGCGAGCCGAGGCATAATCCACATATTCATAATCCACCGAGATCAGGCCATATTGGTTGAGGATGAGTGCCAGGCTTCCGATTGCCCTGAACGGGGTGGTAATTTTGTAATCGAACTCACCGGTTGCTTCGTATGAATAGCTGCCGCTGTTGAGGTTGGTTGACATACTGGCCCTGAAGTCATCACTCAGGGTAAAAAACGTGGGGGTATGCAGAGCGGCGCCCACTCTCAGGAAATCGAGCGGCCGGGCCAGGATGCCCAGTTTCAGGTTATATCCGGTGCCATTGACACGTAGGGTATTCCGGAAGGTGAAATCCTGGAAGAAATAGATGACATCGTTTGGATCGGATTCTGCGTGTTCCCAGGTCTCGCTATAGGTGGCCTTCTGGATTCCGAGGGTAGCGCCGACGTAGAGGCGGTCGGAAAGGTTGGTACTGATGCTGAAATCGTATTCACCCAGGCCGCCGCCGACATCTACTGTCCGGCGCTGGGTCTGGCCATAATTCCCGCCATCGAAATCCGAATAATACACCCCTGCAAGCGAGTCATACTCAATCAGGAAAGTTTCATAGGCCAGTCCGTCGGAGAAAGGGTCCCAGCTCGAATTGTGGTTGGCTGAATAGACAAACTCATCCACCAGGGAGTTGTTGCTGTTGATCCCCCGCATTGTGATGTTCTGCCCGAAATCGGCCAGTTTGTTATATCCTACCGCGAAATTGAGGCCAGATATGCCCGAGTTGGTTTCCCTGAATGAGACTGGCACCACGAAGCCAAAGTGGGTGAAACCCATTTTGTAGCCGAGGTCACTTGATTTTTGCCCAAGGTAGGTAGCCGTTGTTTTGTCTGAATTGAGGCTGCCCGTAAAGGCGAACTCCCCTTTTCGGTAGATTCCGAGCCCTGCCGGGTTGAGTGCGAGGGAAGAGAAGTCTCCGCCGACGGCGCCAAATGCTCCGCCCATACTGAGTGAGCGGGTTGTTCCGCCCGTTTGGATCATTGAATATCGAAGGGCATCCTGTTCGTTCTGGGCCGACAGGCCGAGTGCTCCCAGGAATAAAACGCTGATGATCAGGACTTTTTTATTCATGACTGATTGATTATCTTGATTTGTAAGGGTATACTTTCAGTATTAACCGGCCTTACGGCGGGTTTACTTGTTGTGGTCAAAGAACTACCGTCTTCCTGAGGAGGAGCTTCCACCGCCACCCGACCTTGAAGAGCTGCTGCCCGATGAGCTTCCCGAAGAGACGGATCCTGAGGAGCGGCTGGATGAGGAGCCACTGCTCATTGTGCTGCCAGAGGAGCGACTCGACGATGATCCGCTGCTGTAAGAGGATGAGCTTCGGTTGGATGATCCGGTGCTCATTGAAGATCCTGAGCTGCTTTTCTGGACGCTTCCGGAGCTGGTGCCCACCGGGCCGGTGCTCCGGTAGGTTGAGCTAGAGGTTGAAGGCCTCACTGCCGAGGTGCCCTGGGTTGATCCGGACCGGTTGGCGCCGGAGTTCTGGGATGAGCCGGACACGCTGGTGGAGCGCTCATAGGTAGATGGATTCACGGCGGTTCCGGATGTTTTTGGCCGAACATAGGTTGAGCGGCTGGTTGATCCATCCGTGGTACCGGTTGAACGCAGTGACGAGGAGCCTTGGTTGGCCGGATTGACATAGGAGGTGTTGGTCCGCGAGCGAACGTAGCTGGCAGAGGTTGACCTTGACTCCTGGCTGCTCACCGAGGTGCGGTTCTGAACTTCCTGGGAGGTTCCCGAACCCGATCTTAGCCCTGAAGATCCTGATGCCGTTTTTGGGTCGGATGAGGAGCGGGTCGCCACCTGTGCTGCCGTGGCATCCGTTTTGAGCGTGGAGCCGCTGCCCGTCGGGGCTGTTCCCCGGGTACCGTAAAGGGTACCTGAGTTTTTCAGCCCACCAGAACGATTGGCTGTCATACCGTCGGTGATCATCGATCCCCTGTGTCCGTAATGATAATTGTCGCCCTTGTTGTTATTCCCACCGCCATACCAGTAATCATAGCCATACCAATAGGGGCTGTACCAGCGGCTGGAGTACCAAGGACTGTACCAGGAACTGTAGTAATAAGGTGAGTACCAGGAGCTGTACCAGCCGTAGGAAGAGTAGGGATAGTACCAATCGCTGTAGAACGGGTCATTCCAGCCCCAGCTGTTGTAAGACCACCAGGGATCGTAAAAGCCAAATCCGATGGAGGGACGGTAGAAACGATTGATGCGGTTGGTATAGTAGTAATCATCATAATTATCATAATCATTACCGTAATAATAATTATGGATGACCGTGGTTCCGGAATCGTCGAAATAGGTTTCCGTCTCCTGATCCAGAAGGTTGTAATCGGGAACTTCCACCCGAACGGTGTCCGGCTCAATATTAAAAATCTCCTGCTGCATAACCGGGGTGGCCGGCTCGGTAACGACAACCCGCTTCTCGACGATCACGGTACGCGGAGCCGGGGTGTAATAGACATCATCCGTATACCCCGATGTCAGGTAAATGCCTGTTCCACAGGAACTGGCCAGAAACATCAGCGGGATCAGTCCTTTTATCATTGCTCTCATGGTTTCAACCTCCTTCCGGGTTTTAAATATAGGATTTAATTTCCTTAATTTGTATCCACTTTTCAAGGAACGAAAGCAAATACTATACCAAAACATTATCAATGGCCAAAGTATTGACACCCCGGGCGGAAAATTATGCACAATGGTATAACGATCTCGTTATCAAGGCAGATCTTGCCGAGAACTCAGCCGTTAGGGGATGTATGGTGATAAAGCCTTATGGCTATGCGATCTGGGAAAAGCTGCAGGCGGAGCTCGACAGGATGTTTAAGGAGAGCGGGCACGTGAATGCATATTTCCCCCTTTTCATCCCCAAATCATTTTTCAGCCGCGAGGCCGAGCACGTTGAAGGGTTCGCAAAGGAGTGCGCGGTGGTGACCCACTACCGTCTGATAAACGATGAGGAAAATGGCGGGCTCAAGGTCGATCCCGCAGCCAAGCTGGAGGAAGAGCTGATCATCCGGCCGACCTCCGAAACCATCATCTGGAATACCTACAAGAACTGGATACAGAGCTACCGCGACCTGCCCATTTTACTTAACCAGTGGGCCAACGTGGTCAGGTGGGAGATGCGCACCAGGCTCTTTCTCCGGACGGCTGAATTCCTGTGGCAGGAGGGCCATACAGCCCACGAGACCAGTGATGAGGCAGTCGAAGAAACCATCAGGATACTGGACATTTACGCGGAGTTTGCGGAGAAGTTCCTGGCTGTCCCGGTGATCAAGGGGCGCAAGACCGAAACCGAACGTTTCGCGGGAGCATTGGACACCTTCTGCATTGAAGCCCTGATGCAGGACGGGAAAGCGCTCCAGGCAGGCACCTCCCATTTTCTCGGGCAAAACTTCGCCAAGGCATTTGATGTTACCTATGCTTCCCGCGAAGGCAAGCTGGAGTATGTCTGGGCCACGTCCTGGGGCGTCTCCACCAGGCTGGTGGGTGCCCTGGTGATGGCCCACTCCGACGACAACGGGCTGGTTCTGCCTCCTACCCTGGCTCCTCACCAGGTGGTGATCATCCCGATTTACCGTTCGCAGGAGGAGTATGCCGCAACGGTCGAAATGGCTCGCAAGATCGGAGCGGATCTGAAAAAAATCGGAATCCGGGTGAAAATTGATGATCGTGACACGCAGAAACCCGGTTGGAAATTTGCCGAATATGAGCTTAAGGGGGTGCCCCTGAGGATTGCCATCGGACCGCGTGACCTGGAAAACGGAACGGTGGAGCTTGCCAGGAGGGATCTGCTCACCAAAGAGACGGTTTCATTGGAGAAGCTGGTTGACTACCTGCCGGGATTATTGGATGACATTCAGGTTCAGATCTTTGAAAAAGCACGGAATTACAGGCAGGAGCACACCTACCGGATTGACACCTGGCCCGATTTTCTGGAGGCCATTGAAAAGGGCGGTTTTATTTCGGCCCACTGGGACGGGACGCCGGAGACTGAAAAAATGATACAGGAAGAGACCAAAGCTACGATTCGTTGCATACCTTTGGATACGGAACAGGAAACAGGCACTTGCGTCAGGACCGGCAAGCCGTCAATTCAGCGGGTCCTTTTCGCCAGGGCGTATTAATACAACGCAATGGGCAGCACCAAGATCGAAAAGACCATCATCAAGACACTGGGAACAAAAAGTCTTCTCAAGCAGAAAATATTTGACAACACCAGAGCTGCCTTTCTGTTGATCAAGGAAGAGCTGAACGAAATCTCAGTCAAGTTCAACAACCAACTTCTCGACACCGACACGCGAATCCTGCTTGAATTCAGGGATCAGGGCGAATTTGGAGCGGAACTGAAAATTGCCGGTGACCTGCTCGTCTTCAATATGCACAGCAATATTTTCCAGTTTGACCGCCAGCACGAGATCTGGAAAACAGCCTACATTCAAAATGACGTCACGGCCGGTTATTCAGGCGTCATCAACATTTACAACTTCCTCGCCGACTCCTTCAAGTATAACCGGTACGAAGACCTGGGTTATCTGATCGCCAGGATCTTCATCAATAAGAACAACCACTTTTTTGTTCAGGGGAAGCGCCAATCGGGCTTTAATTTCACCACCCTCGGTTCCAATGCAATCGACCGGGGCAACGTGTACGAGATCGTTTTGGCAGCCATACGCTACTGCCTTGATTTTGACCTCCTGGTCCCACCGTACGATGCCGTCAAGCTAATCACTGTCGGACAGGTACATCAGAACATCTCCGAATCCAGGGTCCGGACCGGTAAACGCCTTGGCTACCAGTTCCGGTCGGACGACATTGACCAATAAGATACTAACCTCACCTCCGTTTAGCGGACAACAGTAAAATCATCAACAATGAAAGCAATTGTCAACACCCTGCTCGCATCCGTTACGCTAATACTTTTAGTAATGGCCTGTCAATCAAAAACAACTGAGCGTGCTGAGTCCGAGATTCAGCAAAAAGTGAACGCCTATGCACCTTTCATCCTTCAGGCCGACCTGACCAGCCTGTCCGAAAATGAGAGGCGGATGATTCCCATCCTGATCAAGGCTGCCGAAATAATGGACGAGATTTTCTGGCTTCAGACTTACGGTGACAAGGAGGCGCTAATGGCGCAAATCACCGATCCGGCGGTGAAGCGTTTCGTGGAAATTAACTATGGTCCCTGGGAAAGGCTGAATTCGAACGAGCCATTCGTTGAAGGAATCGGACCCAAATTCCCGGGGGCGCAATTCTATCCTTCGGATATGACCAAAGAGGAGTTCGAGCAGTTTGACTCACCGGGTAAATCCAGCCTGTACACGATGATTCGCAGGGGTAAGGACGGAAAACTGATCTCCATCCCCTATAAGACCTTCTTCGCCGAAAAGTCAAGCAGGGCATCCGAACTGATCCGGCAGGCCGCCGAACTGGCTGAAGATGAAGGGTTGAAGCGTTATCTCAGTTTGCGGGCAGAGGCATTGCTGACGGATGATTACTATCCCAGCGATGTCGCCTGGATGGAGATGAAAACCAACAACATCGACTTTGTCTGTGGTCCGATCGAAAATTACGAGGACGCTCTTTTCGGTTTCAAAGCCGCTCACGAAGCATTTGTTCTGGTGAAGGACCAGGAGTGGAGCAGCAAGCTGGCCCGGTTTGCCACCCTTTTACCAGCCCTGCAGCTGACACTGCCCGTTCCGGATGAATACAAGCGGGAGGTACCCGGCAGCGATTCAGACCTGGGTGTATATGAAGCCCTCTACTATGCGGGCGACTGCAATTCGGGCAGCAAGACCATCGCCATCAACCTGCCGAACGACGAGCGCGTTCAGATCGAAAAAGGGAGCCGCAAGCTTCAGTTGAAGAATTCGATGCGCGCCAAGTTTGAAAAGATCCTGCTACCGATCTCCGCCGAATTAATCCACCCCGATCAACAGAAGCACATCGGTTTTGATGCTTTTTTTGAAAACGTGATGTTCCACGAGGTTTCACACGGTCTGGGGATCAAGAACACGATCACCGGCGATGGTCCCGTCAGGAAAGTGCTCAGCGAACAGTACAGCCCGATCGAGGAGGCCAAGGCTGATATCCTCGGGCTTTACCTGGTGTCGAAACTGGCCGAAATGGGTGAACTGGGCGAGAAAGACCTGAAGGACAACTATGTCACCTTTATTGCCGGCATCTTCCGTTCGGTCCGCTTTGGCGCCACCAGCTCGCACGGCAAGGGCAATATGCTTCAGTTCAACTACTTCCTTGAGCGAGAAGCCTTTACGCGCGACGAGGCCACCGGGCGGTACACGATCAACTTCGAGAAGATGAAACTGGCCGTCAATGACCTTGCCTCGCTGATCCTGACTCTCCAAGGAGACGGCAACTATCAGGGAGTCAAGGATCTGATGAGTGAAAAAGGCATCGTTCCCGACCAGCTCCAATCCGATCTCGACCGGATCAACAGCCTGGGCATTCCGAAGGACATCGTTTTTGAGCAGGGGGTTTCGGTTCTTGGCCTTTAGCTGGATCCGATGAAAGCCGACCTGCTGAATCGGTTCAGGGATTACGCTGAATCCAGGCGTTTATTCCGTGACAATGAGCGGGTTCTGGCTGCAGTCAGTGGCGGGAGTGACTCGGTGGCCCTGTTGGATTTGCTCCTTCGGGCCGGAGCCGTCCCGGTGGTGGCCCACTGCAATTTCAACCTGCGCGGCGGGGAGTCCGACTCAGAGGAGGAATTTGTCGCCAACATGGCGGGAGCGCTTGGCCTGGAATATCACGTCAATCATTTTGATACGGAAAATTTTGCATCAGGCAAAGGGATCTCCGTCCAAATGGCCGCGCGGGAACTCCGGTACCAATGGTTTGAATCGATACGGCGGGGGAGCGGCTGCCAATGGATTGCGGTGGCTCATCAGGCAGACGACCATATCGAGACGATCCTGATCAACCTGATACGGGGAACAGGGTTGCGAGGGATGGCCGGGATCCGGGAGAAGCAGGGTTTCGTCATACGACCCCTCCTGTTTGCCTCGCGGGAGGAGATCCTTCAATACCTTCGATACAGGGGGCTCCCCTGGCGCGAGGATTCCAGCAATCAGGATATCCATTATACCCGTAACAGGGTCCGCCATCTCCTGCTGAAAGAGATCCTGACGATCAATCCCGGATTCCGTCAGGTGGCGTTCACTCACCAGACGATTTTCGGCCAGGCCCAGGAGCTGGTCGACGATTACATCAATACGCTCTACTCATCACTGGTCACCCACGAAGCCGGGCAGGTCAGGATCCATATCGAAGCCCTCCAAAACAACCCCTTCAAGGAGCTGCTTCTCTTTGAACTGCTCCGCCCCTATGGTTTCCTGAGCAGGCAGGTGCCCGGGATCATCCGGTCATTTGATGGACTTCCAGGAAAACAATTCGACAGCGACAGCCACCATCTGTTAAAGGACCGCGAACACCTGATTATCAGAAAGAAAGAGTTACAGGATACCGGTCGGTACTATCTTGATCCGGAAGTTGAAACTGCCGGATTGCCAATTGGGATCAGCTTCAACTTTTTCGAAAAAGGGCAGGAACCCATACCCAACGACCCGCTGCGCGCCTGGCTCGACTACGACAGGATCGACTTTCCCCTGATATTGCGCAAATGGGAACCCGGCGACTATTTTCATCCCCTGGGGATGGACCAGTCGAAGAAATTGAGCGATTTTTTCATCGACAACAAGTTCAGCCTTTTCGACAAGCAGCGATGCTGGATCCTGGCCACCGGGGAAAAGATCGTCTGGATCGTCGGGCACCGTATCGACCATCGGTTCAGGATCACCGGGTCCACCCGCCGGATCCTGGAGGTCCGCGCGTCAATCGACGTGGCAAGTGACTGATTATTTGAGAGATCGGCAATCTCTGTTAATTTTTCTTAACAATTGATAATTAGCTTTAACGGCTGTTTCAAATGACGCCCTGTTTTCCTTTTTTTGTACCTCACGTTAAATAACCTCTAAACAATCAGTTGTTATGGATATCATCGTTGAGAACCTGACCAAGGTGTATGGGACGCAGCGCGCCGTGGACAACATCTCCTTCAAGGTACACACGGGCGAAGTGCTGGGGTTCCTCGGGCCCAACGGTGCAGGGAAAACCACCACCATGAAGGCCATCACCTCCTACCTGATCCCGACTTCAGGGTCGATTCGGATTGGAGCTTTTTCGGTGCTTGACCAGGCTGGAGAGGTTAAGAAAAGGATTGGGTACCTGCCGGAAAACAATCCGTTGTATAATGATATGGGTGTGCTGGACTATCTCCGGTTTGTTGCTGAAATCCAGGGAATAGATAAAAGCCGGATTAAGGACCGGATCCGGGAGATGGTGAAAGTTTGCGGGCTGGAGGGCGAAAAGCACAAGAAAATCGGGGAGCTTTCGAAAGGTTACCGGCAGCGGGTTGGACTGGCCCAGGCGCTGATCCACGATCCTGACGTTCTGATTCTCGACGAACCCACTGCGGGGCTCGACCCGAACCAGATCGTCGAGATCCGCGACCTCATCCGCTCGATCGGCCGGGAAAAAACCGTCATCCTGAGTTCCCATATCCTGGCTGAGGTGGAAGCTACCTGCGACCGCATCCTGATCATTAACAAGGGAAAGATCGTCGCCGACGGCACTCCGGCCAATCTGAGGAAAAAAGCGCAGGGGCAGGAGATGCTCAAGCTGACCATTGAGGGCGGTTCAAAAAATGAGGTCCTCGAGGCCCTGAAAAGGATCAGCTCGGTCGACTGGGTCAATCCGCTGTCCGGGAGTGACAACCGTTTCGAGATCCAGAGCCGCGCCCACCAGAGTTCGCGGAGGGAGATATTCAACACCTGCGTGGCCAACAAGTGGACCCTCACCGAAATGAGCATCGTGGAGACTAAGCTGGAGGACATTTTCCACGAACTGACGATGAATTAATCAAGCAAGTGATTTTAACCTATATCTCTTCAAAACAATGAAAGGAATATGGATTATCGCCCGTCGCGAATTGAGGAGCTTCTTCAATTCCCTGATGGCCTACATCCTGCTGGTAGCCTTCCTGGGGTTCAGCGGGTTCTTTACCTGGATTTTCGGCGCCGATGTTTTTCTGGTTGGCCAGGCCAGTATGCAGTCGTTCTTTGGCATTGCCTACTGGTCGCTCTTTTTTTTCATACCAGGGCTGACTATGGGTCTCCTGGCGGAGGAGACACGTTCGGGGACCATCGAGTTGCTGTTGACCAAGCCGGTCAATGACTGGCAGGTGGTTACCGGGAAATTCCTTTCGACCCTTTTGTTAATCCTTATCGCCCTGGCCTTTACCCTACCCTATTACATCACCATCTCGACCCTCGGCCCGATTGACCACGGCGCCGTTTGGGCCGGATATCTGGGATTGATCCTGATGTCGGCCAGTTATATTGCGATCGGGATCTTCGCCAGCAGCGTTTCAAAGAACCAGATCGTAGGATTCCTTCTGGCCCTGCTGATTGGGATCTTCTTCCACATCATTTTTGGAGTACTGGCCGGAAACCTCTCCGGACCGCTCGGGAGCATCCTCAACTACCTGAACCTGAGTACGCACTTTGATTCAATGAGCCGCGGGATCATCGACACCAAGGATCTGGTTTACTTTTTCAGCCTGATCGGCATTGCGCTCCTCCTGACGGAGTCGGTCCTGGCAAGGAGGCGTTTTTAATTCATAAAACAGACGGATTATGAAAAAGACCACAACATACCTGCTGACTGTCCTGGGAATCCTGATTCTGGTTAACATCCTATCCGACAGCTTTTTCCTTCGCCTTGACCTCACCTCCGACAAACGATACACGCTCAGCCGTGCCACCAGGAATATCTTGAAGAACCTGGACGAACCGGTGACGGTAACCGCCTTCTTCAGCAAAAAGGTTCCCAATGAGTTGAAGAAGACCAAGCGGGATTTCAAGGAGCTTCTCGTTGAATATCAGAATATTTCAAAGGGGCACCTGGTTTATGATTTCGTTGACCCCAGCTCCAGTGACGAGTTGGAGCAGAAGGCCACCTCATCCGGTATCCAGCCCAGGATTGTCGGCGTACGCGAAAAGGACCAGATGACCCAGCAGAAGGTATATGTCGGAGCCCTGGTCAGTATGGGCGATGATTCGGAAGCCATTCCGTTTATGCAGCCCGGAGCGGCGATGGAATATGCCCTCTCATCAGCCATTAAGAAGTTGTCGGTCAAGGACAAAACCCGCATCGGCTTCATTCAGGGGCACGGGGAGCCGGAGATTGCGGCCATTCAGCAGGCGCGGGCGATGCTGGAAATCCTATACCAGTCGGAACCTGTATACCTGGAGGATTCCGTCAACCGCCTGCTTCAGTACAACACCGTGGTTCTGATGGCTCCCACCGACTCGATTCCCTGGACTCATTTCGCCCAGCTCGATGAGTACCTGGCAAACGGGGGCAACCTCTATGTAGGAATCAACCGGGTTCAGGGCAACCTGAACGTAGCCCGCGGGTTGTCTCTCAACACCGGTCTTGAATCCTGGCTGCTTTCCAAGGGTTTGGTGGTAGAGGACAATTTCGTCATCGACAGCCGCTGCTTCCCGATCCAGGTTAGGCAACAGCAGGGGATGTTCACCTTTTCGACTGAGGTGCAATTCCCTTACCTGCCGATCATCAACAATTTTGCCGACCATCCCATCACCAAGGGTTTGGAGGCCGTTTTGCTTCCGTTTGCCAGTACCGTCTACTATTCGGGCGATACCACACGCACCTTCACCCCTCTGCTCCGCACTTCGGATATGTCGGGAACGGTGCCCTCGCCAGTCTATTTTGATGTCGGCAAACAGTGGTCTCAGGCCGATTTCCCAATGAAAAACCTTACGGTTGGCGGGTTGCTGGCGGGCAAGATCGTCGGCGAAAGGAGCTCCCGGATCGTGCTGATCGGCGACGGGGACTACAGCGTTAACGGGGTTGGCGACCAGGCCAAACAGCATAGACCGGATAACATCAGCCTCTTTGTCAATTCCATCGACTACCTGTCCGACGACACCGGCTTGATCGAGTTGCGCACCAAAGGGGTGACGAACCGGCCACTCGACCAGCTGGAGGATGGGAAGAAGGGCTTTCTCAAATACCTCAATTTTCTTTTACCCATCCTGCTGATCATCATTTACGGCATCTTCAGGCTGCAATACAACCGGAATTTACGGAATAAACGAATGGAGGAGGGATATGTATAGGAATCGAACCAACCGCCTGTTACTGATTGTTTTCGGGATCCTGCTGCTAGCCGTCGTGGCCAATCAGCTCATCAAGTCGTCCCGTGGAGAGCGCACCTTCCGCAAGGACATCATCGAGTACTCAGCCGACCAGATCACGCGGATCGTGTTCCATTCGGCTGGTTTTGCCTCGGAGAGCATCGAGCTTATCAAGGAGGACACCCTGTGGCGTCTTTTATCGGACGGAAAAGAGTATAAGGCCGACCAGACACTGGCCAGCGGCATCGCCGGCGAGCTGGCCATCCTGGAGCCTGAGCAACTGGTAGCCAACAGGAAGGATGCCTGGGCGGAATATGACGTGACCGATTCATCCGGCATCCGGATGACCATCAGCGGGCCAAAGGGAAAAACGACCGACCTGATCGTTGGCCGGTTTGCTTACAACCAGGCAAGCAGACAGCCAATCACTTACGTCAGGCTGGCCCGGGAGCACAATGTGTACGCCGTGGAGGGATACCTCGGTCTATCCTTTAACCGGGGGGTGGCCGACCTGCGTGACAAGTCAATTTTTAGAGGCAACCGGAACGACTTCACCCGGATCTCGGTCAATTACCCGGCTGACAGTTCATTCACCCTGACCAGGGAGGGAACCGTCATCCAGTAGCCAGGCGGTTCCCTCCCTGGTCAGGGTGAATGAACTGTCAGCCGGGTAATTGACCGA
>JAWOHI010000257.1:0-5762 GCA_046485255.1 Bacteroidales bacterium | reverse complement strand
GACAAGGTGTACGACGGCCTGGTTGATGCCACCATCACCGACAAGTGGCTGGAAGGTGTCCTGCCGGTCGACACCGCACGGATCTTCCTCACGGGTGGGCTTGCCAGCTTCAACGATCCGAACGTGGGAGAAGATAAGCCGGTGAATGCCAGTGGAATGATCCTGACCGGACCGGCCACTTCGGATTACCGCCTCGATTTTGTCAACCCAACGACCGCCGACATCTATCCGCTGGATCTGCAGGTGGTGATCACCGTGGCCGATAAGATCTATGACGGCAATACCGATGCAACCATTATCGGGATAACCCTGGCAGGACTGAAACCTGGCGACAAGATCTCCTGGTCGGGCGGTACGGCATCCTTCATCACGCCGGAGGTGGGTGACGACAAAACGGTGAATATCACCGGCCTGACCTTCCACGGAATCGACCTGCGCAACTACCTGGTCAGCCAGAACTATACCACTACGGCCAGCATCTTCCCGCTGCAGGTGGGTGCCTTCGTTTATGCCGACAAGGAGGTGTACAAGCATTCGGGAGAACGGGTGACCCTGACGGCCGTGATCGAGGGCGGCGCACCGCTCGCGGAAGGGGAGCCGCAGGCAGCCCTCACTACTGCCTTTGTGGTGGACGGAATGCAGATGCGCGATGCGATGGGTAACTCGGAGATTCCGATGATAGCCAATCCGGAAACCGGCAACCTGACTGCCGTGCTGGCCTTCCCGGTTTATCAGATCACCAGTGCCAGTACCGTGGCCCCGGGCGTGAAACACGTCGAAGCCCATTTCAACGGGTTGAGTCCGAACTTCCTGGTGGTCCCGAACCCGGCCACGACCGAATTCAGGTATGAACCGCTGTTCGAAGTGTTTGTTTACCCGAACCCATCGCCCGGTTATGCCAATTTCAGGATTACCGTGGATGCCGGATCGCTTGTGACCCTGGAGCTGTTCACCGTTACAGGCCAGTTCCTGTCAACCCTCTACCACGACTTCATTCCGGCCAGCGGGCACACGGTGGTCACCTTCAGCGCCACCCTCGACCACCTGGCTCACGGTGTGTACGTGTACAGGGCCTTTAACGGGTTCACCACGATCACCGGCAAGCTCGTGCTGGTCAACATCTTTAAATAGCCGCTGGAGCGAATCCGCTGACCGATTGTCATCCGGTTTAAGTACCTTTGAATTGGGTATTTGAGCCATTGATCTTCCAACATCCTTCCCGCAATGCGAGTCGCGCTGATCACGGACATACACGAACAGGTCCAGAGCCTTCAGCAGGCCCTTGCCCTGGCTGCTCGCCAGCGATGTGACGAGGTGGCCTGCCTTGGGGATATCATCGGGTTTGACCCGCACCTCTATCCCGGAGAGCCCGCCAGGAATGCCGGTGAATGCATCCGGCTCATCCGGGAGAACTGCCGATGGGTGGTTGCGGGCAATCACGACCGCCAGGCGAGAACCGACAATCCGGAACTGGACCCTGCCGACCTGGCCTGGCTCGATACGCTTCCAGACTCCATCATCATTGAACCAGACGGCCAGCGGGTATTGCTGTCGCATTACATTTATCCCGACGTGGTGGGTTCCTCGATGGTTTTTATCAGGCGGCAAAGCCAGTTGAGCGCCTTTTACGGGTTACTGATGCGGGATAACATCAGCCTGGCCTTTGCAGGCCACGACCACCCCGCAGGCGTGGGATTCGCCTATCCGGGGCCTGATCGGTGGATCTCACGATACCGCCGCGCGATCCACTATATGCCGTTCAGCCGCTACCAGCTCGACGGTGACCGGATCCTCTGCCTCCTGCCTGCCCTGGCCACAAAAACCTCAAGGCCCGGTATCTCCATCTGGGATACTGATGACCATTCGCTTGACATCATCGAACTTAATCATCTAAAGGAGAACAGGTTATGACTGGTCAGGAAATAAACCATCCACGCACCCGGTTTTTTATCCGGGTGATCCTCCCCGGGATCCTGGCTTTCCTCCTTTTTGGCGGGTTGATCATCGGGTACCTCATCCCAATGTTCGAACAGGCGATGATGGACCGCAAGAAGGAGACGATCCGCGAGCTGACCAACTCAGCCTGGAGCATCCTGGAGCATTACCACGGCGCTGAGGCGGCCGGCGATCTGTCGCAACGGGAGGCCCAGGAGCTGGCCCGGGATGCCGTCAAGGAACTGCGCTACGGGGAGGAGGCGAAGGACTATTTCTGGATTACCGACCGTCAGCCCTTAATGATCGTTCACCCTTACCGGCCCGATCTGGATGGCAACGATCTGAGCGATTTCCGCGATCCTGAAGGGAAGGCGCTGTTTGTCGAGTTCGTGAAGGTGACCGCCGGGGACGGCGAGGGCTATGTGGATTACCGCTGGCAATGGAAGGACGATTCCGTACGGATCGTGCCCAAGCTCTCCTATGTGCGCCTCTTCCGGCCCTGGGGCTGGATCATCGGGACGGGTATCTATATCGAGGATGTAAGGACCGAGATCCGGCGGATGGAGCAGCGGGCGCTGCTCATTTCCGGAGGGATCGGGCTGCTGATAATGATCCTGCTGGTGATCATCACCCGCCAGAGCCACCGCATCGAATTGAAACGCCGACGAGCGGAACGGGAACTGTTCGAATCTCGCGAGCGCTACAAGGCCTTGGCCGAAGTGGCCTCCGAAGGAGTCCTGATCTGGTCGGGGCAGGGCATCCACGCGAACAAGACCTTGCTGGCCTGGTTGGGCTACCAGGAGGAAGAGCTGGAAGGCTTGCAACTGCACCAGCTGGTCCCCGATGCAGGCCTGCACCGCTTTGACAAGCCCGAATCCCTTTATAGTGAGCTCACTTCCAGGATCTTCACGGAATGCTCACTCGTGGCCAAGGACCGTACCCTTAAAAGGATCCACGCCGACCTGTCGAGGATCCTGATCAACGGCGAGGAGTCGGTGATGCTGGTGGCCCGGCCTTACCAGGTCTCCCACGATACGGGTATGGTAGCTTATGCCGAGCGGCTGATGAACCGGGTGGGCGTCGGCTTGTTCAGGACTGCGATGACACGTCACGCCCGGTTGACAGCGGCCAATGACGCCTTGCTTAAATTATTGGGATACAACAGCTTTCAGGAGTTGGCCGATGTCCCGTCGCACGCTTTCTTCCAGGAGGCGGCAGAATACCGCCTCTTCCGGGCCCTCATCCTGGAGTCGGGCGAGGTGTCCAACCTCCCTGTCCTGTTCAGACGGCGGGATGGCCAGACGTTCCGGGTCATCCTCAACGCGCTCGTGCGTGACGACCTGCCCGACCAGAACTGGCTCGAAGGGACCATCGAAGCCTTGTCGGTCACCCACGCCCGGGAACTGATCCCCCACGGCAGGATCGACAACCTGAACCTCGCCGCCCGGGCCGGATCGGGCCAATTGCCTACCCTCACCGGGCTTGAAGATCTCCTGGATGCCTGGAATGGGATGCCGGACCATATTATCAGCCGGATCGGAACGGCCGTAAATGATGAAGAGCTTGGAAATGAGTATCATAAATCAACCGATCTGGCCGGCAGCCTGATTGAGGCAGGTGCCGACCCGGTCACTGTCGTGCGCTTCATCTCGCAGGTGGGAGATGCCATCTGCAAACGGCTGGTACAACTGATCCTGGACGCCTCCGGGCCTCCCCCCGCCGAATTTGCCGTCATCCAGCTGGGGAGCGCCGGACGTGGGGAGCAGACCCTGGCAACAGACCAGGACAACGCCCTGATATTCGCAGATGTGAATGATCATCAGCTCGAAGCCACTCGCGAATGGTTCCTGGAGTTTGGGAGGAAGTTGAACGAACGGCTGGCCCAGGCGGGCTACCGTAAATGTACCGGCAACGTGATGGCGGGCAACCCGAAATGGTGCCAGCCGCTCTCCCGGTGGAAGAACTATTTTTCTAGGTGGACACGGAATCCCGGGCCTGATGAGCTGCTGGAAATCAGTATTTTCTTTGATTTCCGCCACGCCTGCGGCAGTGAGGCCCTGGTGGAGGAATTACGGGAATTTGTCCAGGCCGAGCTGCTGACCAACGACATCTATTTTCACTTTATGGCCGCCGCCTGGAAGCCTTTTGCTCCGGGCCGGCAAGCCTCATCCGCCCCGGCAGTCAACCTGAAGAGACTGCTGATGCCCCTCACCGGTATCGTGCGGCTATATGGCATGAGACACGATGCTCGCCAACTGTCCACTTTTGACCGGTGTGCCGCGCTCTATAAAAAAGGGATCTTTAGCCGGGAGCTGTTCACCGGGACCACCGAGGCCTGGAAGCTCCTGATGAAGCTGCGGCTGACCAGCCAGCACGGCGCCCTGCTCTCCTGCAGCGAGCCCGACAACCTGCTTGATCCCATCCTTTATGGAGAGGAGTTAAAGTATCTTCTCGATAAAGCCATCCAACAGATAGAGGATCTGATGCTTAAAGCTGCAACGGATTTTCACGCCCACGAGGGGCTGGGAGCCTAAACTGCCGGTAAATGATCCGCTAAAACCGATAGACTACAGCCACCAGGAGCCGTACATTGGTCACCGGCGCCGCATTATTGACTTTTCCATAAGTGCCAGTCAAACCGTAATTTGCAACGGTTGTTTCAACTTCCGCTGCAAATGTCAGCTTTTCGCGGATCACCTGGATCCGCGGGGAAACGCGTGCCAGGTAGTCGATATTCGTCCCGCGGCCATATAAAGGCCCGGAAAATTCGCTGGTTGAGCCGAGGTTCTTGCTGAATCCGGCAAAAAGCCCGGCCTGGAACTGTTTCCCATTGGTGGTGAGGTCGACCCATCCCGAGGCGGTATTCAGGTTGGCGAACGTGCGTACTCCCGTCACGGCATCGAGTACCTGCGCAACCCCGTACCCCCCGATCATTGTCAGGTCGGTGGCATTCTGGGCCAGGGTACCCATCAGGCTCAGGGTCAGGGGAGCCGTTTTGACGTGCAGGTTGACAAAGGCGGCAAGGCTTCCCAGCTCGTTGGGATTAAGATAGTTGCTCGGAGTTCGCAGTTCCGGGCGGATGCGCTTGTAATCTCCCCCAAGGCGGAGGAGGCTGCCGGAGCCAAATGCCAACTTCATTTGCGCGTTTAATCCGGGCATTCCGCTGTTCCGCAGGTAGCGGTTGCCGGGCCCTTCCGGGCCGGTACTGGTAAAATCCCGCTGGGCGTAAGCGACGAAGGAGGTGGTCACCGGACCCGTACGGATGGCGAAATTCACCTGCGGATTGCGGCTGAAAGGAGTAAACGGGGCGCCGGTGTTGAAACTGACCGTTCCCGGAAAGCCTTCGGCAGGGAACATCGGATGCCAGTTCTGCCCGATCATCAGGGTTGATCTTGTCCAATCCAGCCTGACGAAGGCGTGCCGCAGCCGGAAGCCGTTCAAGTCAGCCTCGCTGGTGCCGAAAAACTCGGCCTCCAGGGCCCCCGACGTCTTGGCTCCGAAGGCATCCGGACCGGTGATGTCGCCCCTCAGCCGTGACTGGATATTCAGCATATGAAAGGAGGGCGTGGCGTTCACGTCGATCGAATCGGCATCATAAGAGACCGGATCGGGAAGCAGGTAGAAATGACCCTCCCGTATTCCGTTGGCTGGCGAAGATTGACGGCTGTCCATAATGATGTCGGTCCGGACAAATCCCGAGAAACGGATCCCGACGGGCTGCTGGTTCTGGGCTCCCAGCACCGCGGGCAGCAGCAGCAGGCCGATGATGATGGGGTTCTTGTTGACGTTCATTATTGCTGATTTTTAAATTTTTGTGGCGGGAAGAG
>JAWOHI010000135.1:0-9595 GCA_046485255.1 Bacteroidales bacterium | reverse complement strand
CCCCATTTTGGTTTTCGGTTGAACCAATGGTATAACTTAACATATACCAGGGAATCTGCCCACCGATTGTTGTCTGATAATTAAGCCTGTAGGCAAAAGTCAACCGGTCAGGGAAAATGGTGAAATACTGCCGGTGGGTCAGCACCATCGTCGTGTAGGGATGTTTGTTCCCGATAAAGCCTGGAGAGGTGACCAGCATGGCTTCAGTCCAAATACCACGATTGGGGTTGGGCTCATTGTCACGGGTGTCAAACACCAGACCTGCAGTCAGGGAGGTGACCCCGCCTCCGGTGGCCTCATCCTCAGGGATGATGTTCTCTTTGACAAAGATATCGTAAAGCCCATCCACTTTGGGGAGCAGATCCGCCTCATCCTTTCCCTTGTTCAGACGATCGACATCGACGGACCCAAGACTTACGTTGTAATGCGAAACCCCGGCAAACCAGCGGAGTTGGCGTCCGATCAACTTGCCCTGAAAGTTGGTCCGGAGCCGCAAATAGCTGCGGTCCATCCGATAGAACATCCGGCTGATGTAATCATCACTGCCGACCGTAGAAAGAGCGGGATTGAACAGGGTATTGAAACCGTTGAATCCATAGAAGTCCATGGCTTGTTCCGTTTCCAGCCGGGCATCTGCAATGACACGAATCCCGGGAATCAGGTATTCCGAGTCGTACTTGAGCTGTTTCAGGTCGTTACCCTTGGTGGTATGCGACCACTCCAGGTAAAGCGAATGCTTGTAGAACGGATAGATGGTTCCATCCCCGTAATGGAAGAAGTTGAGGATCAAGCCATACTTGAAACCGGTATCTGAATCATAGGCAATGGCCGGTACGCCCCCAAGGCTCAAACCTTTTTTTGCTTTTTCACTCTTCTCCACGGTCTGCTTTTCGCCGTCCTGAGCCACAGCGCTTCCGAAGCAGATGAGGGAGATCAATGAGAGGATGATCAATTGTTTTGCTTTCATAGGTTTAGTGAATTTGCTGTAAAGAAAATACTTTTTTGGATATATCGGCATTTTTATACAGGGTCCCTTAAAGCTGGCGTAAGGCGGTGAAATCGCAATGAAAAAACTACCTTTGGCCAGATAAACCAATCAGTTTATGGAACCAATGAACGGTATAATTTGGGATGTGAATCCCATCCTGTTTCAGATCGGCACCTGGACCGTACGCTGGTACGGGCTGCTGTTTGCCTTGGGATTTATTTTCGGCATCATTATCGTTACCAGGATGTTCAAGTACGACGGGGTCAACAGGGACTGGATCGATTCCCTCTTCCTCTTCGTGGTGATCGGGACGGTGATCGGGGCCAGGCTTGGCCACGTATTCTTTTACGACTGGGCCTATTACAAGGAGAATCCTTCGGAGATCCTTAAGGTTTGGCACGGGGGGCTCGCAAGCCACGGCGCAGCGATTGGGGTCATCCTGATGCTCTGGATCTGGTCGAAAAAGTACAGCAAGAAGTCGATTCTCTGGGCCCTTGACCGGGTGGTGGTTCCGGTGCCTCTGGCGGGAGCCTTTATCCGGACCGGTAACCTGATCAACAGTGAGATATATGGCAACCCCACTTCTGTTCCGTGGGCTTTCGTTTTCATCAGGGAAGACAGTATTCCGAGGCATCCCACCCAGATTTATGAAGCCCTCGGTTATCTAATGATTTTTGCCGTGATGATTTACCTGTTCTGGAAGACTGACGCGAGGTTCAGGGAGGGCCGCATTTTCGGCTGGTTTATGCTGCTGGTCTTCGGGTTCCGCTTCTTCATTGAGTTTCTCAAGGCCGACCAGGTTGCCTTTGAAGCCAGTATGCAGCTCAATATGGGGCAGTGGCTGAGCCTGCCATTGGCGCTCATCGGCCTTTTCTTCATCCTCTGGAAACCCCGGGGCAAGGCGCCGGCTACCAAACCCGCCCAGGGAGGCAAACGCGAATAGAGGGCTTTATGACGGATTTATTGAGTAGGGCTTATGATCCTGAAGAGTTCAGGCAACAGACCCACCGGTTGGTCGACCTGCTCGCCGACCACCTGCAAGATAGTTACAACCAAGAACTTAGGGACGTTCTCCCCTGGATTGAACCGGACGATCGTTTGGGGCAGTGGGAAAAGGATCTGGGGAGTGAGTTTCAGTTCGACCGTTTCTGGAAGGAGACCATCGACGGGACGATCCACATCCATCACCCGAGGTATATGGGCCATCAGGTGTGCGCTTCCATTCCCATTGCCGGCCTTGGCGAGCTGGTTAACGGTGCGTTGAACAATGGGTCTGCCATTTATGAGATGGGACCGGTGAGCACCGCGATGGAGCGGGTGGTCACCGACTGGTTGGCGAAAGCCATCGGTTATGGAGATGATTCTGCCGGCATCCTTACCTCGGGCGGGTCGCTCGGCAACCTTACCGCATTGCTGGCCGCGAGGCAGAATCAGGCCGGCTACGACTACTGGGCTGAAGGGAACCGTGACGGGTTCCGTCCGGCCGTGATGGTCAGCGATGAGGCTCACTACAGCGTGGCACGGGCCGTTCAGCTTATGGGCTGGGGTGAGCGGGGGGTCATCAGGGTGCCAACCGATCCAATGTTTCGCCTGGATCCCAAGGAACTCGCGCCCTGCCTGCAGAAGGCCAGGGAGGAGGGCTTGACGGTCGTCGCGGTAGTGGGAAACGCCTGCTCCACCTCTACCGGGGCCTATGACCCGTTGAACGAAATGGCGGCCTTCTGCCGGGCCAACCGGATTTGGTTCCACGTGGATGGTGCTCACGGCGGTGCCGCAGCCATCACACCCAAATACCGGCACCTGACCAGTGGAATCGAATTGGCCGATTCGGTGGTCATTGATTTTCATAAGATGATGGGCATCAGCGCCCTGACAACCGCACTTCTCTTTAGGGAAGGACGCCGTTCCTACGATTCTTTCAACCAGAAAGCGGTTTATATCCTGCACGAAAAAGAGCGGGAACTCTGGTTTAACTCAGCGGTAAGGACTCTGGAATGTACCAAGAACATGATGGGAATAAAGGTCTATTCGATCCTGAGAACCTATGGGCCGCAATTGTTCATTGATTATCTCACGACCTGCTACGACCTGGGCCGGGAGTTTGCCGGGCTGATTTCCGGTGAAGAGGACTTCGAACTCCCCTATCAACCCGAAACCAACATTGTGTGCTTCAGGTGGTTGGGCACCGGCTTACCCGAAGGCGAACACGACCGGATCAATGCCGAGATCCGGCAACAAATCATTGAATCAGGCCTGTTTTATATCGTACAAACGAAAATCCGGGGCCGCAACTATCTGCGCACCTGCATTATGAACCCCTTCACCTCCATCCGGGAGATGAAGGACCTGTTGGAGTTGGTCCGGAAAACGGGCAGGAAGCTTTCAGGATCAGATGCTTGATGCCTGATTATCTGCAATATTTGTAGAGGCGGTCTGGAGCGTTACGGTTTCCCTGGGAGAGGGATTTTCTCCAGTCGTGGCAAGCCCCCTCAGTATCTCCGATGGAAAGACGGATTTCGGCCCGCTCAAAATAGAGATCGGGCTGATTAGGATTGATATCCAACGACATAGCCATATCATCAAGAGCCAGTGAATGCTTGCCCAGGGTATTTCGGACGGATCCCCTGAGGTAGTAAAAGCGGGCATCCAGGGTGCCGCTCTCGATGGCCTGGTTTAGGTACTGTTCGGCCCGGTCGGGAGTTGAGCCGGTCAGTCGCAGGGCTGCCTGATAGAAAAGTTCGGCCGGGGCGATGCCGATGGCGCTGATCGCCTCCATTTCCCTGGCAACCATCGACTCCTTGCCTTCCGCTATCCTCCCGAGGGCACGTGAAAAGTAATAATCAGGGTTTGAGGGATCGAGGCGGATGAGGCGGCTGGATACGGAATTCACCCGTTCAAAATCCCTGGTATCCATACAAAACTGAAGAATTCGCTCCAGCAGGACGGTCCTGGCTCCGCCGAGCTGAATAGAGCGATCGAGAAGCTGGCTCGCCTGTTTCCGTTTACCTTGGCCGTATTCGAGCCTGGCCTTGAGGAAATGGGTTTCTGCCGAGAGCGGTTCCATCAAAAGAAGCTGTTCGGCGATTTTGGAAGCCCCCTCCGGGTCATCACGCGAGAGGAGGTAGTCGCCTTCGCGGAGCAGATTCTCATAATCCGAGTACCAATCCCTTTGCCAAAGCCTGATCCAGGGCCTTGACTCCTCGATGGAGGCAAAAGCGGGATCCGTTTTGATCTGAACCTCCGGATAGCGGTTTTCCGAAGCCAGGTGCCTGGCCAGGTGGTCAGTAGCTTTTTCCGGCTCATTTTCAAGTGCATAGAGACGGGCCAACTGATAACTGGCCCGTGCCGACAGCTCCCCGCCCACCTGCAAAAGCCATTGCTCCGCAGCGACCTTTTCACCGAGCCCCACTAGCACCATACCGTTGGTCAGGGTAAAAAGATCACGGGTGCCGGCATCCGGATTTAGCTGGTCGAGTGCCAGCCTGGCTCCTTCGAAGTCATTGATTGACAGGAGGTAACGCGCCTTAATGAGTTCAACAGGCGGACTCTGGTCCTGGGCTGTCACCGCCTGCCCGAGCAGGATCAGTAAATGAACTATGCAGGTTAATCGTTTCATCGGCCTACCCGTCCGGCTTCGTTATGGAAAACATGGATGAATCCGGTGATATATCTGGGTTCCAAGCCGGTAAGGCGGTGCTCATACACATCACAGATATAATAGTAAACGCCTGCAGGCACCAATTTTCCCGTGCGGAAATGTTTGCCGTCCCAGTTGATTGCGGGGTCTTCCGTCTGAAAGACAAGCGTGTTCCACCGGGAAAAGACTTTCAGGTCGATCTTTTCGACGCGATTGTAGGGGTTGGGCCGGAGGTAATCATTTATACCATCCCCGTTCGGGGTGAAGACGTTGGGCAGCGAATAGTTGATGCACTCATCCAGACAGATGATATTGGAGTACTGGCTTTCGTTTCCGACCGAGTCGACCGCAGTGATAGCATAGCAGCCGGCCATCGTATTGACCGGGTAATGCCAGTAGGCCGTCTTGGTTGCCGGGCCGACCGAGTCGATACGGGCCATTTCGCCATCGATGGTATTTCGGTAATAGATCCGGTAAAAGGCTGCATCCTCTGCGCAGGAATCATTCACGTTATTCCAGGTCAGGCGGTTGGCCAGGCTGTCGCACACGCTGCGGGCAACCAGTATGGGCGGGCAGGGCGCAACAGTATCGACCGGAACGGCGCAATTGATCTGCGAATAGTTGATGAGACCGCTGACACCCAGGTCGGGAAATCCTCCAAAGCTCCTTACCCGGTAGCAATAGCTGATGCCCTCCTGCAGGCCCCGGTCGATGTAGCTGAGTTCGGTGGTCTGGCCCACAGAATCTTCGCCCGGGTCATTTTGCCTGAGAATGGTATAATGCTCGTTAGTCCAGGGCACGTTTTTGGTGTAATTGATCTTCAGGGCCTTGTTCATTGGCGAAAGATTCACGAACAGGGAGGAGGCCAGCTGGGGTGTCCCGATGCGGTGGCGATTAGCTGTTTCCACGTTCCACAGTTCCACGATGTATGACCACTGCACCGACTGGGTGTTGATCCCCTGGTCGAGGTAGGTGGTGGATTCCAGGCCTTGGAGCGAATCGACCAGGAGCGGCTCCATACCGAACATACCTGGGGAGCGAAAGAGCAGGTAGCGGTAGGGGCCGGTTGCCCCGGCCAGCTCCTCCTCGTTAGGCACCCGCCAGGAGATCCGCATTTTGCCCGTAACCGTGGAGGTCTCCTCCACCGATACCTGGGTGATCAGGGGGAGGCCCCTGACCAACCTGGCGCACGCCTCTTCCGAGGCAAACGACTCTGCGCCGTCGGCAAACCAGGCGATCACCCGGTAGCAGTAATCCGTTGCCTGTTCCAGGCCGTGGCCTTTGTTGTTGTCGATGAACTGCGTGGTCAGATGGCCATTGACGGTCCCCACCAGCTGATATCCCAGTTCGGGAGGGACGCCTGTCTGGCACTCGCCCGGGTTGAACGAGACCGGATTAATCCTGCGGTAAACCCGGTAACCGGCAGCATTGGCACAAACGGATGGATCCCAGGAGAGGGTGATATGACTGGAGGTGGGTGTAGCCGTCAGGTTTTCGGGCCGCGGGGCTATGACGGTGACTTCAATATTCTTACTGTCGATCAGGGAGAGGTCGCGGTTATTATCCTTTGCCTTGATGATCATCAGGTAGGGCTGCTTCCGAACCATACTGCAATCGGTTTTCCACTTCAGGGTTGCGATAGCCAGTCCCGGCGTTGACAGGACCTGGTGAAAAACTGCGGAGTTGTTCTCGAAGGTTAGCGGCCCGCCTGTGGCCGTCAACTGGATGGAGTCCCCATTGGGGTCGGTGGCCCTGATTTCCGTGGAGAACTCCTCCCCGGCCAGGATGCAATGCTTCCCCACCCCGCTGATCTCCGGTGGCTTATTATTGGAAATATAGACCTCGATCTGCATATCCCGTTGGATCCGGCCGATCCGGATCCCGTCGCGCCACTCCTCGATCGTCATTGCCACGTTGTATTTGCCCACCTCGGTGGGGGCCGACCAGATCAGGTCGCCCGTCCGCTCGTCCACCACCAGCGAATCGCTGAAGGGAGGGAATGTGTAACCTTCGATCTCGCGCCCCCCCTCGGCCGTACAGATGGCCAGCTTGTAGGAGAGGGAGTCGCCGTCGGGGTCGAAGGCGGCCGGGTTGTGGATGAAGGTGTATCCCAATGCGGCCTTGTCGATCGGGGGGTTGAGCAGGACCGGGGTGCTGTTTTGGCCCACGTTCGGACTGATGACCAATATGGTTTTTATTGAAAAGACGACGTTGACCGAGTTGGGGATATTTTTCACCCCGCGGTTGCGGTTCGGGTCCTCTACCACGATCTGGTAGGTACCCGGGCCAGGGTAGGTGTGGTCCCAGACATACCGGTTCCGCTTGTAGTAGTCGGGCAGAAAGGTTTCCTCAATACGCGGTACTTCGGCACTTGAGCCGTCGCCGAACTGGACCTCCAGCCTCGGGCGGTCGGCCACCGGCTCCGGACCGGTTGACGTATAGGTGATTACCGTGACCCGGTAGGTCAGTTCGCTCAGCTGCTTATACGTGATCTCCCCTGCGCGGTTATGGGTAGCACGGGCGGGAATGGTGCCAGCAAGGAGAAAAGCCATCAGGGCCACGACCATCAATAGGCGCATCATCGTTGGTGAAAATCGTATGGATATAACAAAATTCATACCTATCGGGCCAGGGAAATCAGTTTTTCCGGATCGTTTCTCTTGAAATGATTGGCCGATTGAAACCGGCCAAGGGTAAAGATGAACAAATTCTTCTGATCTGCGAACAGTTCGAAATGAATCGTATTCCGGACTTTCACGGACCGGAGGGGCGGATCCGACTGGAAACTCAGGCTGATGATCACCGCATCTTTCTGAATTTTAAGGCCTTCAAACTTCCAGGCTGAAGGTGCGATCTCACGGTCATCAAATTGGATCGAGAGCGAAGGGCCAAGCCATTGAAGGATAATCCTTCCCAGATCAGCTGACTTGCTGCTTTTCGGAATGGAGCCATTAAAGTTGGTTGCCAGTTCGAGGGAGTTTTGAAAATCATCGGTAAAAACCTTGACTGTCAGTTCCCAGGCCGATCGTCCCTCCTTGTACTCCAGGTTGGTAAACGACAGATGCAGTGGATGGGCTCCCGAGAGGGCCGGAATGATCAGGAAGAGCACCAGCAAGCGCCAATTTTGACTCATCATTCAACTGAATACCCCGTAAAATTAATACTTTTACCCCGACCGAAACATACTGTCATGAGTACTTTCCGAATGTATTTCGAACTTGGGCTGGAGCATATCGCGGATTTCAGGGGATATGACCATATCCTCTTCCTGATTGCGCTTTGTGCGGTTTACCAGGTCAAGCATTGGAAGCAGGTCCTGATCCTGATCACGGCCTTCACCATCGGACACTCCTCGACGCTGGTGCTGGCCACCTTTGAATTGATCACCATTTCCGACAAATGGGTGGAGTTTCTGATACCGGTGACGATATTCCTGACGGCGGCGGGTAACATTTTCCAGCAGAAGATCGACTACTCGAAGAGACATCATATTTTCAAGTACCTGCTGGCCCTGGGTTTTGGCCTGATTCACGGCCTCGGATTCTCCAATTACCTGCACGCGCTTCTAAGTCAGGAGGTTAGCATCGCCGGACCACTATTTTCCTTCAACCTCGGAATTGAGGCCGGACAGATCATCGTGGTAAGTATCTTTATTGTTTTGGGATTCATCTTCATGAACATCTTCAAATCCAAACCACGGGAGTGGAATCTGGTCTTTTCCGGAGCCGCCCTCGGGGTGGCATTAGTGCTTATAATGGAGCGCATCCCCATTTGACGGAACGGGAATGGAGGAATGGTTTGACATAGCAGTGACTGGCGGCCGCGTGCTGACCCTGGATACGGCGTTCACGGAGTATGATGACGCGCTGATCCTGGTGAAGGATGGAAAGATTCAATTCATCGGCGAGCGGGCATCTTACCCGGGCGAGTATCGCGCACACCGGGTACTGAGCGGATCGGACCGCCTTATCCTGCCGACCTTCTTCAATGCCCACACTCACCTGAGCATTTCGCTTTACAGGGGTTTGGGCACGGACCTGCGGCTGCACGAGTGGCTGGAAAAAGTGATCTGGCCGCTGGAGAAGCGTTTCTGCACCCCGGAGAATGTGTACCTGGGTTCCTGTCTCTCCCTGCTGGAGATGATCCGGAGCGGCACCGGCACGCTGGCCGACATGAACTTTTTCTCAACCTATGCCGCTAAAGCCATTGAAGAGAGCGGATTGCGAGGGTTTCTCGGTGAGGCCCTGTTCAGCGGCCCCACTCCATCCATCCAGGATCCGGACGACGGTTTCGCAGTAACGGAGAGCCTGATCGAACGATTTGGCAACCACCCGATGCTGCAGGTCTACCTAGTCCTTCACGCCCCATTCACCTGTTCCGAATCCCTTTACCATCGGGCGGCCGATTTTGCCTTCCGGCACCAGATCAAGGTTTGCAGCCACGTGGCCGAAACCACTCGGGAGGTTGACGGTTTCCTTGAGCATTTTGGCCGCACGCCTGTTGGGTGGCTAAACGACACCGGGGTGCTCAGTCCCGATTTCATTGCCATCCACGGAGTGCACCTAACCGGGGAGGACCGGCATATCCTGGCAGACAAGGGAGTCAGCGTGATTCACAACCCACACAGCAATATGATTCTGGGCAGCGGGATATGCGATGTTCCCGACCTGATGGCCCGTGGCATCCGGGTTGGGCTGGGAACAGACAGTGCCAGCTCCAATAATGGGCTGAGTATGTTAAACGAACTTCAAACCGCGGCCAAACTGCACAAGTTGAACCGGCTGGACCCATCGGTCGTTCCCGCAAGGGATGCGATCCGGATGGCCACGGGAGTCAATGCCTCGATTTTCGGTCTGGGCCAGGTAACCGGAGCACTATCTCAAGGCTTTTCTGCTGATTTTATGATGATTGACGCCACTGCCAGCAACCTGCTTCCCCTTTATGACCCGTATGCCCAGATCGTTTACGGG
>JAWOHI010000225.1:0-3645 GCA_046485255.1 Bacteroidales bacterium | reverse complement strand
CGTGATCTTCGGGGTTCCGGAGATGTGGACCGCCTGCTGGAGTGGGGGGGTCACATAGATCAGCCGGTGGGTGGTCCATTCGGCCTGAGCCAGGGCTGATCCCGTGAATGAGACGTTATCCACCAGGGATTCCCGGCCCTGCGGGGCGGGCTTTTCGGTCACCAAACCGCCTGCCTTGGGGGCTCCGGCGGTGAGGTAGTAGGTTACCGGCCTGGCCTCCGGATTGGGATAATCGGCATAGGGAGTGGGCTTATCATTGGCATCAGCTTCCCTGACGATATAGGCTTTGGGACCCTCAAGTGCATCATTGTCAACACTATAAAGGAATTTAGCAAACCACTTGTTGACCATCTCCACCGGGGGTTCCCCGCCGTGGCCGCCCTGGTGGTAATAGATCTTGGCAGGCAAACCCTTGGCCCGGGCGGCTTCATAGATCCGGTAGCTGTGTTCGGGCACCACGTTCCAATCGTTGAAACCGTGAGCCATCAGCATCGCGCATTTCATCGGGCCCATATCGTTCAGGTAATCCCTGCCTGCCCACCAGTCGTTCAAATCGCCGTTCACGCGGTCGTAGTTCGCCAGCATCTCGTTGACTTTAACCACGGAGTCGCAATAGTCGCAGTTGGCCGGGTTGCTATGGATGAAATCATACAGCACGTCGATATCCTCTCCGAGCCATCCGCCAGGGTGGCGAACCAGGCCGTGGGTCCGGTAGTAGTGGTAGTAGGAGGTATTGGGGGCCACGGGGATGATCACCTCGAGTCCGTCGACCCCGGTGGTGGCGGCGGCCAGTGGCAGGGTCCCCTCGTAGGAGGTGCCGATCATTCCCACCTTGCCGGTGGCCCAGTAGGCTTTCACCTCCTCATTGCCGTCGGGGGTGGTATACCCCTTGGTCCGGCCGTTGAGCCAGTCGATCACCGCCTTGGGTGCCAGCGGCTCGTTATCTCCGCCCACGGTGGGGCATCCCTGCGAGAGGCCGGTGCCGGGCGAAGAGGAGTGGACGATGGCGTAGCCGTGGGGCAGCCAGCGGCTCACCTGTGACTTGGAGATCACCGGGCGGTTGTTCCGTGCCGTGATGGGCGGGAACTTCTTCCTGGCCTGTGGCTGGGTGTTGAGCTCCTGGCGCGGATTCCAGAAGTATTCGAGGTTGCCCGTGCCGGTTCCGGCGAAGTAGGGGCTCGAGTTGTAGATCACCGGGAGCTTGATCCCGTCGGTATCCGTCTGCAGCGGCCTGTGCACGCCCACGTGCATCCGGTCGGGCTTGCCGTCTCCATCGGTATCAAATTCTGACTCCACCCAGAGGTCGTGGATGATCCATTTCTCCGGATCGCTGAACTCGGGGATGGCTTGGGTCATCCCATCGACGATGACGGGTACGGTGATCTTTGAGTCCGTTTTGGCTCCTGCCTTGCGCTGGGCCTGCAGCCCAAAAGGAATGACAATGCCCAAGGCAATGATCGATAAGGTGAAGAAGAGTCTTTTCATGGTTTGTCAATTTGATGGAGGATAAAGATAGGAATTAGGGGGATATTATGACACTACTGGATCAAGGCAGAAGTCGGAGGGCTAGAGGGGCTAGAGGGGCTAGAGGGCGTACGGTCGAGCGCCCGGAGACCTGGCCGTCCGCCGTCCGCCATCCGCGGTCTAGACACGCTCGCTCCCCACCCCGCTGCTCCTCACAAACCGGATCAACCCGATGCCTTTGGCCAAATAGATCTCCGTGACGGTCCGTGGGGTCCACTCCGATCGGAAGTCGTTCAAAGTGAACCGGATAACATCCGTATAGGCCTGATCACCAACCGTCAGCACTTCAATGTGCTCCACCGTTGACCCGATCGGGTCGCCATCCCGGTAGCCGGTTTCGGTCATGATCCGGGAGAGGTACCCAAAGGGGGTATCCATCCGAATAATAACCTGATTTTCAAGATCATATTCAAAGTTCACGCCATCCACGCCGGCATAGAGGCGGTCGCCGTGGGGCTGGGAGCCGGCCGTGAGTGACTGCGAATAGGCGGTGCCGAAGGTGGAGTACCAGGCGCAGTGGGTGTATTCGATGTGCGACATATGGGTGTTGATCCCGAGGATGCTGCTCCAGGACTTGGTGAAGTAGCTGCTGTGCTCGGCTTGGGTGAAGCTTTGCGAAATCCCGTTGTCATCGATCATTATGAAGGATTCTCCCCGCTCCTCGGCGGGCGCCCAACCCCGGTTGGCATCCGCGAACCGGAAGGTCTCCTCCACGATGGCCGAATGCTCGCCGCAGGCGGTCAGGAGCATCAGCGGCATGGCTGCCAGAAACAACCCCATCCGACGTATCCGGCTAGTTGTCAATCTCATAATACTCATCATTTGACATTGTGATCCGGATGATCACCTCACTGAAATTGTAGTACAGGGTATCCGGATAAATCAGGCCGTCAAGAAATCCCGAGTTCCCCCGGCCGATCCGCAGCACATCGCGGTACCACCGGTTCCCGATCAGGAGCGAGTCGGAACACGTTACCCAGCCCCGTTCATCAGGAATAAGCGGTATGTAAAAGTCGCTCCGGCCGATCCAGGCGTAGAGCCCAGGGTGATCGTTGTTTTGACTTGTCAACACAAAAGTCAGGTCGAACACCGGGTAATCGGGCTTCAATGTCGTCGTTACAACCTGATATTTATAGACTTCCTCGCAGCACCTCCACTCGCACCAGGTTTGCTCCTCCCGCGAATCCCGGCTGGCGCCGAACAGGATCGGCTGACCGACCGAATGGCGAAATGAGTAGGTCATCCCATTCTGGTAAGGCACGCTCGCGAGGATGCTGTCAGGCACCGGCCCGAGGTCGATCACCACGGGAGGGTCGCATCGGCAAGACGCGACGGCCAGGAGCAAGATCATTCCTCCAAAGAGCTTTGAATTTACCATTTACAATTTACAATTTACGGTTGTCGGTTGTCGGTTGTCGGTTGCCGGTTGGGTCTCGTGTCACGCGTCTCGTATCTCGCGTCTCGAGTCACCTCTTCCCATACTCCCCAAACCTCCCCCCAATTCCCGCCTCCTCCGGTGTTCCGGCGAAGATCACCACACGGTACCTTAGGTGCAGCGACTCACCCTTTTTAAAGGTGGTTCCGGCGGCTTCATCCTCGGGCCAGTACATCGGGGTGGGGCTGATAAAGCCATAATCGCGCGTGAACCAGGGCGATGGGTACCAGGGGTTGGAAGGGTGTTGAAAGACGGCAATGCCTTCTGTCCTAACGTTCCGGGTAGCATAATAGGCCATCCAGGGCGAGCGCTTTCCGAAGGTGCCCTGGTCGCCCGACTCACCCCGGCCGCCATCGGCGTTGATCATCGTCCCCCCTCCGGCCACAGCGATATCGTGCGCCACGCGGACGCTGAAAAGGGAATGGTTGGTCTTCTCGATCGTCACATCAGCGAGCATATCCATCCGGATATCGAAATCCATCTGGTACAGGTCTTTGGATGGCGCCGTAATGGTAATGACCCGCACGTCGCGGATGGGCGACTCCGCCCCGGGCCGCCGCCAGATGTTCTCGTTTTCGATCACCACCCGCTCGCCCCCGCTCTCCTTGATCTCGTTCCTGAGCGATAGGATCTGGCCCCGCTCCAGTCCATCCTGCCAGTAATTTCCTCCGTTCACCCGGTCGCAC
>JAWOHI010000209.1:0-6855 GCA_046485255.1 Bacteroidales bacterium | reverse complement strand
GCAGTGGTTTTCCTGACATCATCGAACAAAACGCAGGTGATGTCGTCGGATTCCTGAAGGGCGATGACAAGATCATTCCTTTCATCGACCTGAAGCCTGGGCTGGACAGCGGCCCCTATGCCGACCAAGTGCTGAGGAGCCGTTTTGACCGCTATAGCAAAGACGGTAGGTTTTACGGTGCTCCCCACGATGTACACCCTGTGGTGATGCTGAGGTAACGCTCAATGCACTGATCAACCTCTTCGCGATCTTTACCGCCATTACGAAAGCGGAGCGCGAAAAGGCCAGGAAGATGTTCTCGTCCTACCTCGAACTGCACCTGGGGATCTCCTCCTCAGACGAATACCTGCAGCTCTATGACGAGCTAACCGGGTTCTATCGCCCTGATGAGCAGGGTGATCCGGCTATCGACCTCGTCCACCAGGCGGAATCGATCTGCACCAGGATCAGGGGACGCCTTCACCGGACGGAGCACATAATGGTCTTCCTCCGGTTTATGGAACTGGCCGGTCGCGACCGGGAGGATGTCCGGACAGCCGAGCTGTTCAAAACCGTGGCGGAGGTGTTCGCCATAACCGCCGGGGAGGCGGCCCAATACCGGGCATTCGTATCCGGCGCTGCCAATGGTGAGCCACCCGGACCCGACTTCCTGGTCATCAGCAGCCAATCGACCAGGGAGGATGGCCACGCCAGGCACCTGTTCCGGGAATTTCTTGACGGGGAGATCACCTTCCTTTTTCTGCGGGAACCCCAGCTGTACCTGTTCATTTTCAGGGGCAGGGAGAATCTTTACCTGGAAGGAAACCCCATCCTGCCTGGCCGCTTCTATGCCTTCAGGGAGGGAAGCATCATCCGTGGCACCCGGATCGAACCGGTCTATTTCACGGATGTTCATTCAGCCTTTTTCGACCGCGAGGAGAGCCCCCCGTTCACCCTCACCGGCGAACACATCGCCTTCCGGTTCAAGAACAGTCCCAACGGACTCCACGAGTTCAGCTTCAGCGAACCGTCAGGCCAGCTCATCGCCATAATGGGCGGCAGCGGCGTGGGCAAGTCCACCCTGCTGAACGTGCTCAACGGCACGATCCCGATTGATCAGGGCAGCATCCTCATCAACGACATCGATATCCATAAAAATCCCGAGAAGATCCAGGGCCTGATCGGCTTCGTCCCGCAGGACGACCTCCTGTTCGAGGAGCTGACCGTCTGGGAAAACCTCCGGTTTAATGCCAGGCTCTGCCTGGCACACCTGCCCGATGAACAGATCGACCAGGCGGTAGAGAGGGTCCTTCTCGAGCTGGAGCTTCACGAAGCCCGCAATCTGCTCGTAGGCAGCCCATTGAAGAAATTCATCAGCGGCGGGCAGCGTAAAAGGCTCAATATCGCCCTCGAACTGATCAGGGAACCGGCCATCCTCTTTGTCGATGAGCCCACCTCCGGCCTCTCCTCAATGGATTCGGAAAAGGTGATGCTCCTGCTCAAGAACCAGGCCCGTAAAGGCAAGCTGCTGATTGTCAACATCCATCAGCCATCATCGGATATCTTCAAGATGTTCGACAAGCTGTGGGTTATGGATAAGGGCGGCCGAATGATCTACACCGGCAACCCGCTCGATGCCATCATCTACTTCAAGCAGCTCACCAACCACGTCAATGCCGGCGAATGTGAGTGCCTGCAATGTGGAAATGTCAATCCCGAGCAGGTCCTCGAAATCGTTGAAACCAAGAAGATTGACGAATCGGGTAACTTCACCCGCGAACGCCGCATCCCGGCCGAAGAGTGGTACCGTCTTTTCCGCGAAAGGCAGAAAGGGATCACTCCCCCTACCCAACCGGATAGCCGTGGCACCCCGCCCAATCACTTCCGTAGACCGGGGATCGGCAAGCAGCTGGTGATCTTCCTGGAGCGAAACCTGAAGATCAAGCTGGCCGACAAGCAATACCTGCTCATCAACCTGATCGAAGCTCCGCTGCTGGCGGTCATCGTGGGGTTTTTCACCCGGTATGCCGAGGCGGGTGAGTATGTCTTCGCCAACAATAAAAACCTGATCTCGTTCATCTTTATGGCCATCGTGGTCGTGCTGTTTATGAGTATGAGCGTCAGCGCCGAAGAGATCATCAAGGACCGGAAGATCCTCCAGCGCGAATCATTCCTCAACCTCAGCCGGCTGAGCTATCTCAACTCCAAGGTGATCTTCCTGGTGCTCCTTTCCGCGATCCAAACCCTCACCTTTGTCCTGATCGGCAACCTGATCACCGGCATCCACGGACTGACCCTGGCCTACTGGCTCATCCTCTTTTCGGTGGCCATCTTTTCCAATCTGCTGGGGTTGAACATTTCTTCAGCCCTCGATTCGGTGGTAGCCGTCTATATCCTCATCCCGCTCCTGCTGATCCCCCAGATCCTGCTTTGCGGGGTGATCGTGAAGTTCGACGACCTCCAGGACCAGACGGCCGAAAAGGATGCCGTGCCGGTGGTGGGCGATCTGATGGTATCCCGATGGGCTTTTGAGGCTTTAGCCGTGGAGCAGTTTGCCAACAACCGCTATATGGCCCGGTTTTTCGAGGAGGAGAAGCGGATTTCCCAGGCCCGCTTCCGCTCCGAACTACTGATCCCGGAGCTGCTCGGACGGGTCGACTACCTGTCGGGCCAGCTTAACCTGGGCACGCCGGGGGCGGAATTGGAGGGAAGATTGACCCTCCTCCGGAACGAAATCACTAAACTGGACAGGGAAACACCACCGATCCCCGACATCAGCACCAGCACCCTCACTCCATCGGAATTCAGCGGGGAGGCAGCCGTCCGCACCCGGGAACACCTCCTGGCATTGCAGGAGTACTGGAAGCAGGAAGGCAACCGGTACAGGAATCAGCGAGACGCCAAAATCCTGGAAATCAATGAAAAATTCGGCAAAGACCACCTTTACGAACTGAAACGCAAATACCATAACCTGGCCATTGAGGAGCTGGTACTCAACAATAAGTCCAGGGAATTCTTCCGCGAAACCTCCGCCGGACTGATGCAGAAAGTGGCCCCCGTGTATAAGTCGCCCGACCATTCCAACGGCCGGGCCCATTTCCTGGCTTCCGAAAAACGGATTTTCGGCCTGAGTATCGGAACGTTCGGATTTAACCTGACTGTCATCTGGCTGATGAGCATATTTTTATACCTTGCCTTATATTTCGACTGGCTGAGAAAGATCCTGAGCGGAACCGGACGGCTATTCCGCAAATAGGCCGCGAAGGGACTGAACCAAGAGACTACTCAAATGAATAAATGCGCCACCATTGCAGGAATCCTGCTGATAGGCAGTCTATTGACCGCAAGCCTCCCCCTTCAGGGTCAGGATTCCCGGTCGCCTGTGGAGGTTGCCGGCAGCCTCGACCTGGTGAGCCGGTATCTCTGGCGCGGCATCGAGATCGGCCAGGCGCCCAGCATTCAGCCTGGACTGTCCGTTTCCTGGAAAGGGTTCACCCTGGGCGGCTGGGGAGCCTACAAGATGAGCGGCGAGGGCGGACAGGAGACCGATTTCTACCTGTCCGGGGAGTTCGGGTTCATCACGGTGGCCCTCTGGGACTACTGGTGCTTCGACGATCGCACCGGGACCGACTTCTTCAACTACCGTGAGCCCTCCACCAGCCATCTGCTGGAGGCCCAGGTGGTGGTCAGCGGGGGCGACCGCTTGCCGCTCAACCTCCTGGCCAGTTACTTCTTCTATGGAGCCGACCCGTCAAGGAGCCTCTACCTGGAGCTTCAGTTCCGCCACGAGACGAGGCAGGGCGGGCTGCTGGCCTTTGCCGGCTATCAGGCCAAAGGCTCTTTTTATGGCCCCGAATCCGGCCTGGTCAATATCGGATGCACGGTAACCCGGCCCATACCCGTTACCGACCGGTTTGCCTTGCCGCTCAATCTGAGCCTGATCGTCAACCCAATGAGCGGGAGCGCCTACCTGGTGGCCGGCCTCTCCCTGTCCTTTTCAGGCCTTGAAGAACCAACCCAATGGATACGACCAAGAATAAACAATTAATCCTTAACAACCAGGTGGAGGAGCTGTCCCGGGTGGAAGGCTTCCTGGAAGAGCTCGCCTCCGACTGGGGCCTGCCGCTTTCACTGGTGCTCTCCCTCAATCTGGCCCTTGAGGAGGCCATCACCAACATTATCTTTTACGGCTACGACGATGACGGGCCACACACCATCCTCGTGGACTTCACAAAGGCAAGCAATCAACTGAAGATCAACATAGTTGACGACGGCCACGAATATGACCCGACTGCCCGGCCCGATCCGGATATCACCCTCGCGGCAGAGGAGCGGCCTGTCGGCGGACTAGGGATCTTCCTGATCAAGAAAGTGATGGATCAGGTTGAATATCAGAGGAAAGACAATAAGAATCATTTAATGCTCACCAAACGCATCGAACAATGAAATTAGAGATCGTAACATCAGGCCCCTTCAAGATCGTCAAGGTAACCGGGCGGATTGACACCACCAATGCGGTGGAGTTTGAACAATCAGTCGCCGGGCTGATCGACGAAGGCTGCAATAAACTGATTCTCAACTGCGCAGGATTAAACTACATCAGCAGTTCAGGGCTCAGGGTTTTTCTTGTGATCCAAAAGAAGCTGGCGGGCCTTCAGGGGACTTTCCGGCTCTGCTGCCTGCAGCCGGAGATCCGGGAGATTTTTGACATCTCGGGCTTCTCCACCATCTTCTCCATTTTCCCGGATGAGGAAGCCGCCCTGGCTGGCTAGCAATGATCAGAAAAGAGAGCGCCTCCGGGGGGTTTGCCCTCGCGGTCGCAACCGATGAACCGGTTGTCCGGATTCGGCCAGAAGGGCGCCTTGACACCGTCAACAGCGCCTTTTTTGCGAGTGTGCTGCATCAATGGCTTGACCGTGAAGAGTTCCTGATCATCGACTTCAGCGGTTGCAGCTACCTGTCCAGCTCGGGAATCCGCGCCCTGATCCTGGCCAACCGGCAGCTGACCGGTAAAGGCGGTGCCTTGCTGGTGGCCAGTCTGACCAGCGAGGTGCAGCAGGTACTAGGAATGACCGGTCTGGATGCCGTACTGCCCATCTTTGGCAGCCCATCCCTTGCCCGGGACGAAGCCGCGAGAAGGCGGGAGCTGTCCAGGCGGGATACCACGCTGGAACTGGAGGGGTTCTCGCTCTCATTCAGGATATTGACATCGGCCGGCTCCCAGGCGCTCCTCTGGCAGGAGGGTTGCCTGGCCGGATACGACGAGCTGGGCTTTGCCGTCGGGTCGGGCTCTCCCGCCGAATCCCCCGAAGAGGAAGTCGGCCTTGAAGGCCTCTTTGTCACCCTCGGGAACTGCTCTGGGCTGATCCCTCTCAACCGGTCGGAACCCTCCGATTTCAGGGTGGTGCAGGATCCCTCAGCCGCCGGCATCTACCTCCGGTGGGCCGGTTCCTTCGGCACCCAACCGGCCGCCTTTGCGGAGGCTGGTGGCGACCAGACCATTCCGGCAGGCCGTTGGCTCGATCTGCTTGGGCTGATCCCGGAAAAAACCGGCACCCCTCCGCTGAGGGCCGTCCTCACCACCGGCCTCGTGAACGGCCAGCCCTGCCTGCTGTTTGGATGGTATGAGGGCGGGGGGGCCTCCGGCCTTGAGCCTGGAACTCTTCCTGATTCGCTGGTTCCCTTCGGCTCTGAAACCCCCGGTGGCGCCAGGTTCACGGGGATCCGGTTTACTCTCGGCGCAGGTGAGCAACTCACACACGGGGAACCGCCGGCCGCCTTCCTGGGCCGCCTGCTGACCATCGTGAACATCGAGCGCGTGGAGCTGCCCGATCTGACGGATCCGTTGAGCGGTCCGGCGGCCTGGCTGTTCCAGGCCGGAAGCTGGACCAAGGCCGGCACGCAACAGATCGGTGTTGGGGTAGATGGTGAGGTTGAGCTAAAACCCTACCAGGCCTGGCTCACCCGCCGGCTGTTCACCGATTCGGCCAGGGTGCTCCTGAAGCCCCTCCGCGGAGGCTTCTCCGCCCAGACCTTCCAGGTTGACTCCTTCGACGCGGCCGGCCGGAAGCTGCGCCCGACGGTGCTGAAGATCGGCAGCAGGGAGATGATCACCCGCGAGGCCGACCGCTGCAGACAGTATGCGATGCCCTACATCCTGAACAACAGCGCTATGGTACTCGGAACCGCATTTTACTGCGGGATGGGCGCCCTCCGTTACAATTTCGTGGGCATCGGCGGTGAGGATACCCGGCTCAAATGGCTGCACTACTATTACAAACGCTGGCCCGTGGTGCAGCTGGAACCCCTGTTCGACAAGATCTTCCTGCAGATCCTGAAACCCTGGTACGGCCAGGCCGTCGGGGAGGCTATTTACCCCTACCGCGACCACGACCCAACCCTCACCTTCTTCCCCGCGCTGGTTGAAACGGCGCAGGAGACCCTGGGCATAGGCCCCGAACAGACCCATTTCCGGGTCGACGGGCTCGATCGCGAGTTCCTAAACCCATACCGGTTTCTCCGTGAGGAGTATCCCAGGCGAAGGGAACGGTCGTACGGCTACCTGACGGCGATCTGCCACGGCGATCTGAATATGCAGAACATCCTGCTCGACGAGGGGATGAACGTCTATTTGATCGACTTTTCCGAGACCAGGCCCCGGGCGGCCATCAGCGATTTCGCCCGGCTGGAGGCCATCTTCCTCATCGAACACGCTCCGCTGGAAGAGGAGGGCGACCTGGCCGCGATGGTCGACCTGGCCGCGCGGCTTTTTGCCGCCGACAGCCTGGAGCACCGGCCGGATACCACCTGGACCGGCCGGGCACCTGAAGTGGTTGGGCGAAATATCGCCATGACCCTGAAAATGAGAAGCTACGC